>JAHBXT010000008.1 GCA_019636385.1 Pirellulaceae bacterium
GTGCCTCACGTCAACTGACAGGTTCCTAAGCTGAATTCCAATTTCAGGAAGCCGTACTCGGGCGATCTTGCGTTGCACCGAAGCAGCAACGACCAAACTAAACGAATATCTATCGCGTCGTTCGCCCTTATCCCCCAAACCCATCAAATTATTCTGTCAATCCACTGTCCCCCGACAGATTGCTGTGTCCCCAGTCCACGCCTTCACGGGTTGATTGCAAACCCAAATATATAACTGCCACGCCGGCTATCAAAATCATTGTCGGTGCAGATCACTAGTTGACGCCGTCCATCTGGTAGGGGTGGCCCTAAGGCTAAGCCTTCTACCTTTTCTAGTCCTGGTAACTCGTTCAGGCCATGTTTCGGATCAAGCAAATCCAGGAATAAGGTTTTGCCCACCGGCTTGATCGCAGCCGGTAATGGTCCATGGGCAGGCAAAGATTTCACGGTACTAATGTCAGTAGCCATCGTAGTATCAATCAGAAAAATGGCTTTGCATTTTGAAGTGCCTGCTGGCTTGCCGTCGCGTTCCAGAACCAGCAGGCGATGATCGTCCACCGCCAAGATTTCACTGATTCCGAAGTGTGTATCTTCTAAAGGATAGGCGAACTGATACACCGGTGGTCCCGACGCACGAACATCCAGCTTGATCAGCCGTACATAGTCACCCAAGCGTTTGTCACCCACCGGATGACTGTCCTGGACCAGCGGCCCTTGAAAAGCGGCCACCATCGTCTGGCCATCCGGCATCAAGGCCAACCCCTCCAGTCCACGATTGGGCACCGCACCCACTTTGGCTGTCGCGATAGCGCTCTCCGAGACGGTTCGTATCCAGTCGGGTAAAGTCCACGACTCCAATAATACGAGATCCGCCGAAAATCGATCGACGTAAGGACCATACTCGTCTGTAACCAACAGACTTCCGTCTCGTGCCACGCGAACTCCTTCTGGATCATAAGCAAGGCCTCGCACAATGCTAGGCTGATCTCCATCGGCTTGCCTGCCAAGTGCCGCCTTGGGTACGCTGGTCTTGGCATCCTCTAGTTGATGCTTCAGCCATCCACTCAAAAATACTCCGGGCTGTAGCTGAATGAATTTTGTGACCAATGTTGTTACTTCAACTTGCCTGAGCGCAAGCTGCTTGATTTCCAGCAAGTGAATGCGACAACGGTAGTCGGTAGCACCATCTTTTGGGCCACGATCGGCCAAGGCCCAATACAAGTCGCCTTGACCTGCATATTCAATGGCGGATAACCCACCCAAGAGGTTGTGCGGCGTGCCATCGCTAAGCAACTCATGTTGTCCGCTGCAATCGGTACTGTCGGCTGGAATGCATGCCTGCCACAGCAATTGAACGCTCGGGCTGTCTGCCTGCCTACCACTGGTCGCAGTGTCAGCCCTCAGGGGAGCGATTAGGGCGAATGTCAAAACGCACATACCTAGCCGTCGAAAACCTCGGCCAGCGCGATATAAGAATGGGTATTTCAGTCGAATGCTTTCCCTGTCTAACAATATTTCCATTTGTTATTAACTTTCATTATTCACTTGGCTGTCAGTCAAGCCTTTCGGCCTCTTCTACCTCGACAGAGATTTTTATCGAAAGTCTGCGTCGCGATTCAGCTCTAAGTCTTCGTGTTCCCGGCATCGCGAATGGAGGTTGCGGCGCAGCGCCTCGGCAGGCCACGCTCACGAACCTCATCCTACAAGTCGCTTGTGAAGGCGGCGTTAAGGCGATGTGAAGGCAGCGCAAAGTGAAGGAAAAGAGTGATAAGCTGGTGCGATTGCCCAGTATCGACGGACGGTGTGGAATTCCCCACGAACAGTAGACAGTGATTCTCATAAGTTAGTTGGGTAAAAAATAGCGATTAAGATGGTTCGCTCGGAAATCACCAACAAAGGCAGGGGAATGAAATCTGTGCCTTCTCTGTCACAATTCGACACTCACCATGTGCTCCGCTCGAAGACTCGCTGCGCCTAGGCGAGTGAGCACGGCCAGCGCGTAATTAAGTCATTGTCCGCCAAGGACTTGCTCAAGGATGTCGGTATTGTAGGCTGTCAATTCCATGCGACCGACGATGCTCTCGTTCTTCTTCTGACGGCGTTTAAGCAGCGAGATAGCGAAGCGCTGTAGCTAACTGAGATTGGTTGACTAAGGCCCGCTCACTGGTCTGCTGCGCGTCCTCGCGAAAGGTTACGTCCAACGTCCCGTGCATCGACTCGATCGACCAGTGATCGCGCACGGCAGCGGCAACCGCAGATACTGTCAGCAACCGGCCAGAGGATGAAGTAGCGTGTCTGGAATGTCTCTTGTCGGTTGGCATCTGTACTGACGCGAACCGCATAGCCGATGGCTTTGACCGAGGGCCAGGCTTTCTTGATTGGCGAATCTTTCTTCAGCTTGATCATTCCGTAGCTGCGTTCATCAATCCGCCCATGTGACTGGTCGGTGGTTTGGAGGCTGCGGCAGTACAGGTCTTCCCGTACTCCCTCGAGTACATCAAAGACCAATTCTTCGACCGTATCAAATAGGTTCAGCTGATTGGCTTTGACAGCTACCACGTAGGTTCCCTTTCGCTTGTCGATCTGGGCTACGATCTGCTTTTGACATCCCATGGCGTCGATCGTGACGATCGAATTCTTCAAGTCGATCTGCTCCAGTAGCTCTGGAATCGCTGTGATTTCATTGGATTTCTCCTGCGTAGCGATCTGTCCAAGTGCCACTCCTTGCTCACTAGCCCATGCGCTCACAATGTGCAGCGGCCCCAGTCCTTGCGAGCGATCATGTGAGCCGCGACAGGTCTTGCCATCGGGTGGCGATTAGCCGAGGCTGACCATCTTCTGTTTGCTCCATGTGCGAGGCTAGCCAGCGCATGAAGCATTTCTGAAACGCTTCGGGCTCAAGCGCGATGAGCACTCTGCGAATACAATTTCGTGATGGCAGGCCACCGGGAAGCTCCAAGAACCTTTCCAGAAAGTCTCGCTTGCCCTTGGCCCAGCGCTCGGGTGCCTGTCGGACCTTTGGCACTTAAGATAATCGCGCAAATGCAGATCACGATCAGATCCGTCAATTTGTGTTTGCGGTTCTTGGTGTCTCTCGGATCGGACAAGCTCTCGAAGTATTGGCTGACCAGTTCGACTCGAACCGCTTTTGCAGTGGACATGATCGGCTCTCTCGTAGACCAAGCAGCGACACAGCTTCCACGGCCTTCGCAGAAAAAGTCTCGTCGCGCATGCCTATGGTCTTACCAAAGAAATCCGTATCGCGCTAGACTACCTAGGCAGCCTTGCATTGCGCGCTGGCCGTGATTGAAACGATGGTGCGAGAAATTGTAATAGTGCTTAAAGGGATAGGCTATCAATATCTGGAAATTGCATGGAGTCGGAGAAGATTTTGTTTTCGCAGTGGAAGAGTTCTCCAGTCAAAAAAATCGAATGGGATTGACCAATTAGAGCTACTTCATAGCGGCGATTTGCATGGCTTGGTCGCAGAGCTGTCGAGCTTGCTGGGTGGTAGGAGCTTCGGTCATGAAGCGGACGATGGGCTCGGTGTTGCTACCACGTACGAGTAGCCAGCGGTCGGGCCACTGGAGTTTGAGCCCGTCCAGCGTGCTGCTGGCAGCTTCTGGCATCGCAGTGACTAGTTTTTTGAATAGTGCGGGTAGTTCGGCACTGGACAACTGAATCTTGTCTTTGATCATTGCCAATGGTGGCAGGGCCGCGACATGCTGCGAAACGGTTTGACCGCTGCTGGCCAACAAGCTCAGGATTCGAGCCATGCCGACAAAGCTGTCACGAACGTAGCCCACGGCTGGGTCTATCGGCCCACCATTACCCTCACCGCCAAAGACTGCATGCTGCTGCAACATAGCATCGGCCACATTGGCTTCACCCACCGCCGACTGCACTACATGGCAACCAAACTTCTCGGCCACATACCTAGAGACGCTGCTGGTGGCACAGTTGGTAACTACACAGCCACCTGAACCAGCGTGCTGTGGCAGTGCCTGCAACAGACACAAGCCCAAGGTCAGCTCTTCGCCGATAAACCGACCGCGCTCGTCGATCACAGCCAGCCGATCCGCATCGGGATCCTGACAAAATCCAACATCGTAATGGCCATCGGCCACGCGCTGGCACACTTGGCCTAAGTTCTCGGCGAGCGGTTCGGGCGGGTGCCAGAACTGCCCGTCGGGAACATCGCCCAACACGGTAATCTGGCAACCCAAAGCTTCTAATAATCGCCGGCCGAGAATACTCCCGGCACCGTGATTGCTGTCCAACAGCACGCGAAACTGTCGCTTACGCACTGCGGCACCAGCGATGGTGCCAAGCACCAAATTCAAATGTGCAGCGTGTGCATCTGCCACCTCGACAATTCTTCCAAGGTGCTCGACGTTGCTCCAGCGTGCCAGTGACGCTCGATAACCTTCCAACACCGACTCGCCCTGCGTTTTGGGCAACACGCGTCCGTCGGCACCGAACAGCTTAAGGCCGTTGTACTGCTTCGGATTGTGGCTGGCCGAAATCTGAATGCCTGCCACCGCGCCCAGCGTGCGAACCTGAATTCCAACAGTCGGCGTTGCGGCTGGTCCTAAATCAGCAACATCTAAGCCATGTGCCAGCAGTGTCGAGCTAACTGCCTGAGCCAACAGGGCTCCACTGTGCCGACCGTCGCGACCGATAACAACGAGTCCTTTGGGCAGATTGGCCGCCAGGGCTGCAACATAGCGCACCGCGACAGCCGGCGTTAGTTGTTCTCCAAGGACTCCGCGTAGTCCGCTGACGCTGATGATGGGTTCGCTCATGAGATGCTGTGAGGTAGGCAAAAGTATTGGTTGAAATAATGCGATTTGACGGTTAGCGCCTGTGGTGGGCCGGCGCTGGGACCAGCTAAGTGTATTGAGACAAGCGTTGCCACCTTCTGGATACCTTGAGGTTTATAGCCCGTTCGTAGCGGCCACGCGTGTTCAACTCTACGAATCTGCACCCAGTCTACCGCTACAAATCGCGTGAGCGTTTGCGATTATAACGCCTGTTGCGTGATCAGCTATTCTGATCGCGGTGACTGTACGCCAAAAGTTGGTTGCCGTACAATTCGGCCCACCGGCGATCGAGAATCACCATTTCACGGCAACAACGAGGTTTCCATGAACCATCAACAGGCGGTTGAAGCCGCCCAGCAAGCCGTCCAGGCCGGACATCTGTCCGGTACGGCGTTTGAGAATTTGACCAACTGGCTGACGCAATCCAGATACGCCGAGTACCAACCTGCCATCTTGGAGCATATTCAGCAAAACCTTTGGAAACAGTTGGATGATGTCTTTTGGACGATCATTCCGTTTGGGACGGGCGGACGGCGCGGACGGATGTACGAGTTTGGCTCAAACGCCATCAATCGCCGCACGATCGGCGAAAGCGCTCAAGGACTGGCCACTTACGTACTGGAACAGCCGGGCAGCCAGAATCGACAGCTCAAATGCGCCATCGCCTACGATACGCGACATCGCTCGCGAGAGTTTGCCGAACTGTGCGCGGGCATTATGGTCGCTAACGGATTCCGGGTCTATTTTCTGGACGAGTATCGAGCCACACCGCAACTCTCCTTTGCCGTGCGAAGTAAAGCCTGCGATTGCGGAATCATGGTCACCGCCAGCCACAATCCACCATCGGACAACGCGGTCAAGGTCTACTGGTCGACAGGCGCTCAAATTCTACCGCCTCACGACAAGGCGATTATCGATCGTGTGATGAATGTTCAGCAGATTGAACAAGTCGATTTCCAGCAAGCGCTAGCTGATGGCCGCATCCAGATTTGTACCGCCGAAATCGACTCGGCCTTTTTGCAGCAAGCTATGCAGTATGCCTGGCCCGGCCCGCGCGATGCTAAGCTGATCTTCTCACCGCTGCATGGCGTAGGTGCCCTGGCAACGATGCCGCTGCTGAGCAGTGCTGGCTTTGCCGATGTTGAAGTCTACGGGCCGCACGCCGAACCGAGTGGCGATTTCCCAAACGTACCGGGCCATGTCAGCAATCCGGAAAACACTCAAGTTTTTGATGCC
Organism: Pirellulaceae bacterium; assembly: GCA_019636385.1. Classification (NCBI taxonomy): domain Bacteria; kingdom Pseudomonadati; phylum Planctomycetota; class Planctomycetia; order Pirellulales; family Pirellulaceae; species Pirellulaceae bacterium. The sequence goes on from JAHBXT010000008.1 coordinate 6,059, forward strand.
ATCATCCAGCGGGCCAAGCAAATTGGGGCCGATGGAATCATTGCCACCGATCCAGACTGCGATCGCATCGGCTGCGCCGTGCCATTGACCACCCAGACCGGCAGCTCCTGGGCAACTCTAAATGGCAATCAGATCGGCGCGCTGTTGGCAGATTTTGTGTGCGACAAGATGCGACAACTGGAACGGCTTACGCCGCGATCATACGTGATCACCACGCTCGTGACTACGCGTTTGACGGCTCGAATCGCTGCCAGTTACGGTGTTGCCTGCCACAGCAATTTGCACGTCGGTTTCAAATGGATTGCTGGTGTTATGGATCAAGTTGGACCCGACGATTTTATATTTGGCACAGAAGAGTCGCATGGCTATTTGATTGGGCAATTCGTGCGCGACAAAGACGGTGCGACGGCAACCCTGTTGATGGCGCAGTTAATCGCCCAGCTCAAGAGCCAAGGCAAGACGCCTCATCAGCGGTTAGATGAATTGCTACAGCAACATGGCTGCCATCAGGAAACGCTGGTCAACGTGCAAATGGAAGGCAGCCAAGGCATGTCGCTGATGCGGCGACTGATGGAGGCGTTTCGCACCGCTCCACCCACGCAGTTAGGCGGCATCCCCGTTGCCCGAGTGCGCGATTACAAGTCGTTGACGATCCGATTGCCCAATGGTCAGACTCAGCCACTACAAGCGCCGCCTGCCGACATGGTCATGCTTGACCTGGAACTGGATGGCAACTATTTCGCAGTTCGCCCGTCAGGCACGGAACCGAAAGTCAAGTTTTACATGTTCGGCTACTGCTCGCCCGAGGACAGCCGCGATCTAGAGGCTGCTAAGGAAACCGTATCAAGGCGACTATCAACCTTGGAACAAGACATTCGCAGTTATGTGAAACAGGTTACGAACTCCTTGAGTTTGACGTGAAAAATTGCATTTGCTATAAAGTGTCGCCATGCGGTTCGCTACCGAATATGTCGGCTGCCCTACCGATGGATCGACTCGAATTTCATGTTTCAATGTGATTTGTGCGTGTTGGCTGCATTCAAGTAGAATTAAAAAGGGCGAAATCATGGCCACTGGGAATCTCTTATTGGCTCGACGCGGTGGTGGACTAGGCTCGATCATCGGCTGGTTTGTTCGCATCGTGATCTATGACATTTGCATCACCGGTATCTCAGACATCCTGGGGGTACCCCGAATGGTCGCACTGTTTATCTTCCTGGGAATTATGGGGCTGGTCGCTTTTGGTGGCTATATTATGAAACAGCGTATGTCGCCAGGCGTCGAAGACTAAGGTTTCGTCGAGCAGGCAATGGGAAGCAGGGCCATCAGCGCATGGAATACGACGTACGATTCGGCCCGGTTTTCTCCGTTGTCGAATTTCGGCTCAACCAGAGAGAAACGGTTATCGCCCAGCCTAATAGTATGTTATCGATGACTGGTGGGTTGGAGCTGTCAGCGGCGTTGGGACGCAGCGGCTCGGCGTCCAGTTCCGGCTGGATGGGTGGAATGAAGAATTTCCTTGGTGGGGAAAATGTTTTCGCCGCCGAGTTTTGTGCCAAGCGCGATCAGCAGACATTGATTCTGGCACCCGACGTGCATGGGGATATCCTGGTGATACCGCTGCATGAGCGCGGCGGTTACTATTTGACTCGAGGCTCGTTTCTGGCCAGTTATGGCCAGTGCGAAATGAGTATCAAATACGGTGGCGTGAAAGGACTCATGGCGCGGACCGGCATTTTTTTAATGCACGCTGTCGGTAGCGGTACGGTCTTTTGTCAGACCCACGGAGCCATCCTCGAAAAGCAACTGGCTGACGATGAAAAATTCTTTATCGACAATCGCTTTGTGGTCGCTTTTTCCGATACCGTCCAGTATCAATTGGTGAAAGCTACCAAGAAAATTAAGGATGCCGTTTTGTCTGGGGAAGGACTAGTCGTGCGTTATACCGGTCCTGGAAAAGTGTATTACCAAACCCGCTCTAAACCGGCAGCAGGTTGGTTGGCCTCGTTGTTCAATGCAGCGTTCTAGCGTGAGTGTGGATTCCAACGACTTATTGGCTCAAGCCCCTGCGCGGCAACAGCTCCTGGACCGCCTCGAGCGGGCGAACCGTATCAGTCGCGTGGTGGTGCTGCTGATGGGGATGGGCACCATAGGCCTAGCAGCCTTGGTCGACTGGCAGCACGCTGCAGGCGATCCATGGCTGGCGATTGTGTGCCTGGGTGTCGTTGCCGGGCCGCTGACAATGGAGTTGTTGCGCATTGTCTTTAGAAAGAAAAAACTCATTGAAGACCTGATGGAGCAGACTCGATTCGGCATCTACGACAAACATCGACTACGCCGGCTGTATGACGATACACTACGGCTGCTTCAGTTACCCAATCAACGCGTTCCACTGTTCATCACGGCGGACAAGAGCCTAAACGCAATGGTGGTCCATCCGGGATTGGGGTGGCTGTCGCGATCGTTCCATGGCATTTACCTTCATCGGCAAATGCTGCACAAGCTCAATCCACGCGAAGTCCAGGACACGCTTGGTCATGAACTGGGACACTATTATCGCTACTATTTGACCCTGGATCGCTATCTTTGGTTAGCGCTCGTCTTTAGTGCGTTGCTAGGCATGTATGTTTCTCAGTCACTATTCGCAGATGGAATGTTTGGCCCGTTTCCGTTGTTAATTACCAACGGAAGCTGTTGGTACATCTGCAATCTACAGCGAGTCCGCCACTCGAAGTCAATCGAGTTTTTGTGCGATGACATGGGGGCTCATACCCACGGCGTGGTCAATTCAATTTCGGCGTTAATGAAGTTAGGCGTAGAGTCTGAATTGGAACTATCGATTCACATCCAGGCTTCCCAGGCTGCGCGGAGCGGCAAGCTACAGGCGATGCAAATTGTTCAGGCGATCGAAGCCGCCATACCATACGGACACGCTTCGCACGAGCAGTTGATGGCTGCAGTTGAAAGAGAACTCCAGAATCGCGCCCTGGCCGGGCCTTCGGTGGCAGGATTCTTGCGCTACGCTTGGCAATCCGATGCTGATGCCGAAGCCGACGAAGAATACGCAGCCACAATCAAGCGGTATGAGTTGGCTCGACAGAAGCCCCGCATTCTGTGGGAATCGTTGGTCGACGACCCCACAACCCCAGAACTGGATGATCACTCAGCCGAGGCCTTGATCCAGTTGATGGCCGCCCAACCATCGGCAGAGCTGTTCCCGGTGGCTGATGCGATGAACAGTGAGCACGGCTCCCATCCATCGCTCAAGCAACGCATCTTATATCTGTGGAAGAATCGCCGCGAAATCGAGAATTCCGTTTAATCTCTGGCAGCCTTTGGCGGCAAAGCCCGTGGCCGCGTGGTGCCTTGCAACCGATTCTGTTGGTCTCCTTGGCTCACGCCACGGACCGCTCTGAAACACGTGGTGACTGGCGTTGCCGTATTTACGTCGACGTCTTCTCTAACCACAGTTCAATTTCTGCAATCATGGCGGTGGTATCCAAGTGCAGCTTGGTGAATTGCTGTTGTGCGGTCAGCGTATCGCCAGAACGTGCAGCCTTCTCGATAGCTGAGGCTGCCGAAGCAACTTGCGTGGCATCGAACAGAGCCGCTGCACTTTTAAGCGAATGCGACGCGCGCACCAACAGTTTGTCGTCGTGGGATTCAATCGCGCGAGTCATTTCCTGCAGTCGCTGCACGGCCTCACTTCGCAATGTGACGACCAATTCTCGAAGCTGTGTTGGCGAACAGCGTAGACGAGTCAACGGTGCTTCAATATTCAACAGACTGACTCGCATAGGTTCCGGTCGTAACCGAGTCGTTTCGGGCAGTTCGACTGCTGCACCCGAATGGCCGTCCATTCCAGACGATGGATTGCCGAGGCTGTACAGTAACTTATCCAGTCTCCGAAAGTCGATCGGCTTGCTCAAGTAATCATCCATGCCCGCCTGCAGACAACGCTGCTGGTCCTCGGCTCGAGCTGCGGCAGTGATGGCGATAATGGGAACATGCTGGCCGGCTGGTTCCAGTTGTCTGATGCGCTCGGTTGCCTGCAGACCATCCATCAGCGGCATCTGCACATCCATGAAGATGGCATCAAAGTTGAACTGCTGCCAAGCCTCGACAGCCGCTGCCCCATCTTCGACACAGGTTACCTCATGTCCGCGTTGGCTGAGCAGTCCAAGAAATACAGCGCGGTTTACTGCACCATCTTCAGCCAGCAGAATCCGGAGTTTTCGCGGTGGGACCATCGGCTGCTCATTCAAGCTACCCACGGGTTCAGCATCGCGGTCTTCGTCGCCAATCTCCCGGCAAATTGCATGGCAGACTTCGGACGCCAACGCCGGCTTTTGCAACAGTGCGTCGATACGCAATTGCGACATCTGTGGCTCATCAACAGGTTGCAATGCAGTGGTTAGCAGTAAAGTAATCATGGGCCGCGAAGCTGCCACAGCCTGCAGTTGGGCAATTAAGGACAGGCTGTCGATATGGGGCATCACTTGATCGACGACCAAGCAAACTGGCCCTGGCGTCTCGTCGAGACACTGCTGCAAGAGTTGCTTGGCTTCAGCGCAGGAATCCGTGTGGTGCGCTCGCAGTCCGCGACGCTGTAGCGCTTGAGCCAAAGCGAGGCGACTGCTGACGTGGTCGTCGACGATCAATACCGGCATACCTTGAAGTTGATCCGAAAACACCAGTCTGGAACTGCCGGTCACCGGCGCCGCAGCAAACTCGCATGTGAAGTGAAATACCGATCCTATGCCTACCTCGCTTTCCAACCAGATGCGTCCGCCCATCATCTCGACCAGCCGACTAGAAATGCTAAGGCCCAATCCGCTGCCGCCATATTGCCGGGTCGTTGAGCGGTCAGCTTGGGCAAAGGCCTCAAAAATCGCCGCCTGCTTCGCTTGAGGAATGCCGATTCCGGTATCGGCTACTGAGAAATGCAAACTGTAGTTGGCGGCGGCTGGCGGACCGTCAGCAATGGCAACTCGCACCGTGATTTCACCTGCCTTGGTAAACTTGATGGCGTTGCCCACTAAATTGACCAACACTTGACGTAAACGAATCTCGTCGCCAACTAACAGCTCGGGTATATCGCGCTCGATCACCAGAATTAACTCAGTGCCATTCTGGGCCGCCCGCGTAGCTAGACTTTTGGTGGCATTACTAACGCACTTGCGAAAGTCGAATGGAGTTAATTCCAACTCCATTTTACCGGCCTCGATCTTTGAAAAATCAAGGATATCGTTGATGATGCGCAGCAGCGATTGAGCCGACTGTTCCACCATCTGTACGAAAGATCGCTGTGCGTCGGTCAATCGCGTGTGCGCCAACAGTTCGGTCATGCCGATGATGCCGTTCATGGGAGTACGTATTTCGTGGCTCATATTGGCCAGAAACTCACTCTTGGCTCGATTGGCTTGATCGGCGGCATCTCGAGCTTCTCGCAGTGCTTGCTCACTCAGAACAAGTTTGGTGATATCTCGTCCGACGCCAAAGGTACCCACAATCTTTCCGGTGTGGTCCCGTAGCGGCAGCTTCGTTGTATAGGACCAGCTATCGGGTCGATCAGGCCACGTCTCACGTTCGACAACGCCGATGACCCCTTGGCCAGTTTGCATGATCTGCAATTCATCTTGTCGAGCCTTACTCGCATGTTCGCTGGTAAACACATCAGCATCAGATTTCCCGAGCAGTGATTCGTAATCGGAGAAACCAAACTTGATCATCATTCCGCGACTGACGCGAATAAAGCGGCTGGCAGCGTCCTTGAAATAGATTGAGTCCGGGCTATTGTCCAGCAGCGTGTGTAGCAAATGGCGCTCGCGCTCCAAGGCTTGCTCGGTCAATTTCCGTTGACTCACGTCCCAGTACAAGACCTGGATGCCGGTAATCTGCTGATCAGCGTCACGAATGGGGCACTTGATTACTTCTACCCAGGCCGTGGACCCGTCAGCACGCCGATTCTGCTCCAACTGGTGCAGAGCTTGGCCAGTCTCCAGTACACGACGATCATCCTTTAGGAACTTATCTGCCAGCTCTGGTGGATACAGATCGTTATCGGTCTTGCCTAACACATCTTTGATTGTCCAGCGATTGTATTCTAAGCAGTGCCGATTGGCGTAAATCACCCGCCCCTTCAAATCCTTGAGCATCATGCTGATGGACAGACTATCGGCAATGGATCGAAAACGCGCCTGATTATGACGCAGCACATCGCTGACCACCTGCTTGTCGGCGATGCATTCGGCCAGCAAGATAATCTGATTGGGACACACCCACAGGCTGTGGACCCGCACGGGGATAAACGTCCCTACCACACTGCGAATCTCAAGTTCGGGGCAAGGCAGGGCGGTTGGTTCCGAACCGTACGACTGCAATCCAATCGCCAGCTGCTCCAGTCCTGGACCTCGCAAAAGCTGCCCTTGCCAATTGGCCAGATCGCTGCCGCTATCCAGCGGCCAGCCGGTCAACGCGATGGCTTTGCGATTGAGGAATTCCAAGCGATGAAGGTCGGGGGACAGGACGAGCACGAGGTCCGACAGACAATCCAGCACGGCCAAAATCGGCTGATGTTCACGCGGCAGCCGCTGGATGCGAAGCGTTTCCATAATCGCCTAGGATTGCTTGGAGGCCAGACAATGTTTCACCAGTGTAATTTCGTTGCCGGAACCATTAAACGAAACTTTGTCCATAAATCGGTAGATCAACGCGAAGCCGCGTCCCGTGTCTCCGGTAAACGGGGCAGCTCCTTCGTGTACCTGATGCCGCGACTCCCATGTCTTGACGTCAAATCCGTGCCCATCGTCTTTGATGACGATGCGAATGAGGTCTCGCATCAGCCGCGCATCGAAATGAATTTTGCGATTTCTGTACGGGGCCGCATTCAACCGCTCGCGAACCACGCTAGGCAACGAATCTATCCGGCAATCGCTAATCGATGCTTGGGGACACTGCTGTCGGCTGAGTTCCAGATTGCCACGAAACATCGCATTCGAAGCGGCTTGTTGCAACGCTTGAGAGACGCGATAGCGGTCCATCACAGTCAATAACTCCATTCCTGCAGCCATCTGCGTCACCAAGTCGATCGCAGCAATCAAATGCTCGGGCTGGTTAGGCAGCAAGAACACCATACGATTTTCCAAGGTGCAGTCAATCAACTCGCTGTAGCGCTGATCGGTCCGCATCACGCCCAGCACATCCTCCACGGTACTCAGCAACAGATCGTTGGCCATAGACTTGGGCACGTATGCGGTAGCGCCGACACTCAGCGCTTCAGCTGCCAAACGTTCTGACCCTTGGCCGGTGATCAACACCGCTGGCACATCGGGAAATTCGGACTTCATCCGCCGGATGAGTTCCAATCCATTCATGACAGGCAATTCCAAATCCGAAATTACCAGCTCGCACACTCCGTCAGCCAGCAACTGCAGCGCCGGGACACCGTCGTCACAGACTTCTACCTTGTGCGAACCAGACTCTAGCAACAACTTCAACTGCAATGCTTGAGTTGGGCTGTCTTCAACTAGTAAGATGTTCGACATGACTCACTCTCCCCACCCCGAATTCAGCATCAACGGCCAACTCGACAGGCATTCCTGCTGAATACCAAGGACGACATTGAATCAGAATCTACCCACATCACCGCTGGCGTTCATTCTAACATTCTAGCGTAGCGGTAGTGGGTCTAGCGGCCAGAAAATGAGCAACTAACGCTGACCGTAGTTAGGACGGACCGCCCGTTTGAAACGGATTGTAGCGCAGGTACGTCAGATGGCGATACAAATCGTTTTTCTGAATCAAATCGGCGTGCGAACCGACTGCTAACACTCGGTGCTCGTAAACAAAGATTACCCGGTCACACTGCCTGAGGGTATTCAACCGCTGAGGCAGGACTACCGTTATCCGGCGTGCATCGACCAGGCTCGATATGGCCTGAAGCGTCGCCTGCTGAACGGCGGGGTCGGCCCCTGAGTCAGGTTCTTCGATAACCACGACGGAAGCGTTCTTCAGCAAAGCGCGGGCGATGCCCATGCGAAAGGCGTCGTCGCCGACGAAACGATCGTCGTCATGAGTGATAAGTGTACTTGGCCCCTCGGACATACGGATCATGAGGTCGGTCAGATGAGCTTGTCGAACGGCGTTTTCGAAAGCTGGCTGACTACTTGCCCGCAAGTTCTCAGCCACCGAACCGGTCAATACACCGCCGTCGCTGGCTACCCAATGGGCACACCGAATCAAGCAGTCGGACTGAAGATCGCTGACCAGTGTCCCATCGACTAACATCCGACCACTGGTGGGCCGTCCAAGACCGATCAACAATTCGGCCAAGGCCCTGCCTTCCAGCCATTGATGTGCGGCGATGCCAATCAATTGCCCAGGTTCAAACACCACGCTGACATCCTCTAGCAGCTTGCGACCACGACTGTCTTGGACAGTAACGTGCTCCAACTCCGCACGACTCCGAACAGCATCGATTCGCGGAAAGGTTGCGTCATCGAACCCAGGGACCACCAGCCCCAAAAAACGATTCAATTCGTCGGCGGCCGTGGCTATATGACTGTTGTCTCGCGTCACTTGCATGATTCGCCGAGCGCTATAAACCGCGCCGATCAAGCAACCTAGAAAAGCGACGACCGCTGGTAACTGTAGAGTTTCACGCAAGACTTGGATGGATGTCACAAACAGCAACAAGCAGGCTAAACAGGTCAAACCAAGAAACAGCAAGGGTACCTTCCACGCTGAACTGGTCAAACTGCGGAGCGCATCGCGACGATACAGCTCCAGTCGTTCTGCAACCTTGCTTTCGATCTCCGGCTGGCTATGGACCGCTTCTAACAGCGGTCCACGCAGACTCAAATTCACCAGGGCAGTTCGATGCTGTGCCGCCTTCTCGCGTATCACCGGCAAATGTGAGCGGCGCAGTCGATCCAGAAATTGATAGACCAGCAGGACCAGAACCGCCGTAACCACCGCCAGAAAAGTAAACTGCGGATGAATCAGTCCGGCGGTCAACAAACCGGCGGTGCATTGAACAGGATGCCGTGGCATCGATCGCCAGTGCATGCTCAAAACATTGCGGACGCGCGGCAGGTGATACTCCAAGCAGTCCTGCAGTGATGTCTGCTGAGCCGACAAGGTGCGCACTTTGGCCAAGCGACGAGCATGCTGACGCAACCTGTCGATCATGGCAATTTCAAAATCTACAGCCGCTCGCTGCGAAAGCCGATAGATTACAAACAGCAGGACTTGCGACACCACAACCACCGCCAATGCGGCCAGCAATAGCCAACTGACTCGCGCCATTGGTGAAAGTTCACCAAGTAGCCACGTCACATGGGGCAAGCGCGCTGTAAATGCGGCAAACGGCTGCTGGATTAAGGCTTGGACTATGTAGCCAGCCAGCACGGCTAACACGGGAACGCTCAGCCCAATAACGCAATTCAGGAGCGCGGCCGGATAACGCCAATGCGATACCGGGATTTGCTGCACAAGCGATCTCAAGGAATGTGGGGACACGGCCAATAGTCTCAATTTAGGTTCACCCCAACGCCCCAAAATCGGCTCGCCTAGAAACGCTGGCCTGATCCGATGGCGCTGCCACTACACTAATGTAGTCAATTGCTAGCGTCAGTGCCCAGCAATTAAGAAAAATGCTTGGTCGCCGTCAAAATGTGCCTCGAATAGTGAGTTTTTTGTCAAGGCTGAAACCGCAGAGAGAACTGCGCAAACTACGCAGTTGGGCTGCGAAGACTGGCAAGTAGATTGCGATAGCGCACATATAGACTTCGAAGCAAGTGGACCATCCACAGGTTTACAGCTACCGACAAGACGAATAGCACGAACAAATGATAGTTGTCGTTAGCATCTACGGCACTGCCTGCAGCCCCCTTCCCGATATCCGAGCGTGAATAGTCGCTCGCGCTCCCCGCGTCAGCCTGGCTAATGCGAGACGGATCGCGACTTTGACTTGTCGTAGGATAACCATCGCTGTGCAGGCGATTGTTGGAGGCAATCAAAGTATCCTGACGTCCCATCTGCGGGGAGTTCATCCCTGTGTCTTGCCACCGGTTCTGAGCCCGCATTTGGTCGGCAATCGACATGCCAGGTCGCGCGCCTGAATCGCCGACTCCATTGTAGGGATTAGCGAAACCGGGATTGGTCCGCGCGAAATCAGCTTGCCCAAAACCCGACCCCGTGGGTTGCCCGTAATTGTATTGGTATCCCAGAGGGGCGCCGGCGTATTGGCCGGACATGGCCTGTGGATCGTTTTGCAGCGGAGCGTTTGGCCACATCATTGTTTGGCCTGGTGCATTCCAATCCTGCCCGCCTTGCCCCGTCATTGACGACTGCGCTGGCTGTCCAATCGCTCCGGCCCCAAATCTATTATCAGCGATGCGCGTTGGGTCACTGACTGATTGCCAACCGTTGTTGTTACCGAAATTGTTATTGCCGACGTTTGCGCTCGGATAGTTGTCTGAGGGGCGATTGGCGGCAGTGCGACTCGATTGATTGCTTAACGCCTCCCGCGCGGTCTCCGTGTAACGTCCGGAATTGTTCTGAAGATTCGTCTGGTTTCCGAATCCGCCCGAATTGGCGAGGCTATTTCCGCGCTGCGCGGTCGTCGCAGCATTCTGTGGAGGTGGAGAACTCCAGTTCGGTAACCCGGACATAGCTGTTGAGTTCGAGTTGTTTGTCGAGCCATAATTGTTGGCTGGCCCTGGGTTACCGCTGCGGGCGGATTCTAAAAATGCACTTCCAAGTGGCGTTGTAGCTGGCGAATTGTTATTTGGTGCAGCATTGGTACGCGCCGGATAGGACTGCGGATACTCCGGCAAAGCGGGTTGACTGTTGCCTGATTGTGCTTGGCTATAGCCTTGCTGGTTGTTATTGGTGGCATTGACATTCACCACCGGCGCGTCGGGTTCTAAATTCTGAAACCGTCCTGGCGGTAAGCCGGCAGTCATTGGAATCATGCGCTCGATCTCCTGAAGACTAGGAGTTCTCGGCAGAATCTGTGTCCCAATACTGACCACCACTCGCTGAATACGGCCCGCCAACTGCTTGGGAATCTCGCTGGTAAACTCCTTTTGGTCCGTCGTGCGATTCATAAACGGCAACATGTCGGGGGCGATTTGAACCAAGTATTCGAGTTCATTTTGATTGTTCAGCTGCCAGCCGTACTTGGTTACATCGCCGCTGCCAGCGTCTACGGTAGCAGAACCTAACGGCGTGGTACCTGCTGAAGGTACACCCGGTGGGCCCGACGGAAATGGGGCGAGCTGAGTCTGAGCCAACAGCGACAACGAAAATAAGAAACTGAGTCCATTCATGTGAATATCCCATCGTGGGCCAGTGGATCGACGCGCGGATGTTCTGGGCCATCGGCACGCCGGCGAACAATGGAACCTTGCAACTGCATGATTGCTCCATTGGGTCCATTAGTTAGAGTACATCATTAAGGCAAAAGATGTAAAGAGAGAAAACTGGACTAGTAATCCGTTTGCTAGCGAGCGCATAGCGTAATATAGACTGAGGCTGGCTCCCGAACGACACGAATACCGACGGGCAGACGCGATTTGGGGGGCTGGAGAGCCCAGGCAAACCTTACTACGTTCTCGTTGTCGGAATTGCCGGGGAAGTGCCGGTCGTAGACGTTTTGTGATCTGGAACTTAGCAAACGAGGATTCTCACTAAAGTAATTACCCCGCTGGAATCGAATACTATCTGCGGACAGTTTGTTCTGCAAAGTCCCAACGGATCGAATGATGCGGCGGGCGCGCGGGAGAGCTGGTTCAGTTAGGGGGGAATCTAACTGAGCTATCCGATTGGAGAGGTAACTTTCCAGTCACTCGATGATAGCTGGCCACCCGGCGATTCCAAATCGCCGCTGGTAGGTGCGTGGATTCCGTGGGCACTGCCGACACAGTGCTCCGCTCCTAGTTGTTTCCAGACGCTTCAGAGCGCTGACGCATCAATAGCATGATCGCTCGGGGGTGTGGTCATGACCGGTCGCATCCGTGGACAAGGGATCGCGGGGGCATGCTGGCCGAAACAATTGAATCGGTGATGCTTTCATGGGAACGCTGAGCCTGTGGGTATCGCAGCCAATTCAAACAACTAGCCCTGACCCAAGTGTTTGCAGGTCGGTCATCAACGGATTGATGGCCAGGTGACAGAGCCTCTCTGTCTCAAACTTGCAGACAGGGGCGTTCACGGCCGCTGAAGATCGCCTGCGATTTTTGACGGCTTCCAAAATCACGTAAGGAAAACGGAGATCCTGTATATGAAGGTGTTCACCACTGGACAGGTCGCCAAGATCTGCAAAGTGGCTCCGAGAACCGTTAGTAAATGGTTTGACTCGGGCCGCTTGAAGGGATATCGCATCCCTGGATCGCAAGACCGTCGTATCCCGCGAGAATACCTCATCAAATTTCTCAAAGAGCATGGCATGCCTTTGGGCGATCTTGAAGATGAGGCAATGGCTAAGGTCCTGATCGTGGCCCAAGACCCTGTCTTGATCGAGAACCTCAAGCGCGAACTGCCGCCTGAGAAATCGTTCAAAGTAGGCACTGCCGCCAGCGGTTTCGAGGCCGGTATTCAGGCAGAAAGCTTCCACCCGGATTGCATGATCGTCGACTTCTCGATCGGCAAGGTTGAAGCGTTGCAAATCTGCCAGAATCTGCGCAAGAACAACGACTTCACCGAAATCGTTCTGATTGCGTTGCTGCCCGACGATGGCCAAACGTTTAGTTTTGATCGTTCGGCAATCAATGAAACGTTCAAGAAACCTTTCGACGCTCGGCTTCTGGCCGAAAGGTTGCGAACGCTCATTGGCGGCAAGAAAGAGTTGGTCTAACGGACTTCGTTACGGCTCAGTTGCCTCAACCGGCCCCGCGATCACTCGGCTAAACCCCAAATTTTACCTAACACGACGCACGATCAGCCTGCTAGCCTTCCGCTAGCGGGCTTTTCTGCTTTCGTGGGGCCACGAAGCCCGGAGTTGGAAATCCGATTCAGACGTGCCACGATCTCGGCGACGGTGGCTACCTGGCCGTCAGGGATTCTGCCAGCCAACTCGACGGGCTATAATTCTAGGCATGTTCCGCACGCTGAGCGGAATGTTATTGCCAAACTTCCGCTGGCCCCAAGTCGCATATTCTAAAAACAACCATGACAAATCAGGGCAGTGTTTCATCGGCGGCAGAGCAGTTGACGCACCTGGACTCCAGCGGACAGGCGCGGATGGTCAATGTGGCTGATAAACCCGTTAGTCTGCGCACGGCCACGGCCAGCGCCCTATGCTCGATGAATGCAGCTACCGCCCAAGCGATTCGCGACAACCAGGTTGCCAAGGGGGATGTGTTAAGCGTTGCCAAACTGGCAGCTATTTCTGCTTGCAAGCGCACGTCAGAACTGATCCCCCTATGCCACAACGTGGGGTTGGACGGAGTCAACGTGGAATTTCAGTGGCTAAGCCCGTGCCAGCTACAAATCACTGTGCAGAGCCAAGCAACTGCGCGAACTGGAGTCGAAATGGAGGCCATGGTAGGCGCATCGGTGGCAGCCTTGACGGTGTACGACATGTGCAAGTCCAGCGATCGCAGCCTCAGCATTTCGCAAGTGCTACTGCTCAGTAAGAGCGGTGGCCTGCGGGGTGACTATCGGCGCCCACCCAATGCAGACTCCACCTGAGTATCCAGGCTGGCTATAGGACACCAGATTGATTTAGTTTTTTGACCCCGAAAGCATGATGAAACAACCTGTGGAACTGGATGACTCTCGCATCAGAAGCTCCGACCAGCAAAGCCACCATGCCACGGCCTTGCCGCAGGATGCCGAACAGCTAGCTGCCGATACAGCGGGATTGAAGCGGTTGGTAAAACACTGTCTGGGTGGCCAGTTGGATCAGGTCGAATTGGCTCTGGCCGCAACTCTCGAGAGTCGTCACCAGGCGGTGGCTAACTTAGCGCGGCAAGCATCGGCCATGGGCGGCAAGCGGCTACGTCCGATGCTGGTGCTGTTGTCGGCACAGGCCGCGACGCCACCAGACTCCAACCGACCCTCAGCCCGCGATCAACAAGACTTGACTCGTATCGCCGTAGCTGTCGAGCTTGTCCATGCAGCTAGTCTAATTCACGATGACGTTATGGATCATGCCGAAAGTCGGCGTCATCTGCCGACAATCTACAAATTAGAAGGCAATTCGGCAGCCATACTGGTGGGCGATTTTCTGTTTACCAAAGCCTACGCTTCCGCCGCCGGTTGTCGTTCAACACTGCCCGCGCGCCGGATCGCAGCCGCAGCCACGCAACTGTGCGAAGGCGAATTGCGACAACAGATGTCAGCCGACAATTGGACACTGCCACTGAGTGACTACTACAGCCAACTCGTCCAAAAGACGGCCTCGTTGTGCGCCGCGAGCTGCCGTTTAGGAGCCTGGCAGGTGGGTGCACCGCTTCAGCAGCAGCGCGGGCTCGAGAGGTTCGGCAAGCATCTTGGTCTGGCTTTTCAGATTTATGACGACTGGCTGGACTACTGGGGTACCAGCCAAGTTGGCAAGACACTGGGGACTGATCTGGCACAACATAAGCCTACTTTACCACTGCTGTACTTCTTGCGTGACAGTTCACCTGAACAAGCAGGACGGCTGTTGCAGTTATTGACTTCAGGCTCGGTCGAACAGCGTCAGGATGCCTGCGAAATGATTCGACAGTCCAGTGCGGGAGAGCGGACGTTACGCACGGCCCGTCGATGGATTGACAAGGCGTTAGCCGGTCTGCAAACCCTGTCTCAATCGCCAGCCAAATCAGCTTTAGAAGCCATCGCTCGGTTTAGCGTGCATCGTCAAGCTTGACTCCAATTCCTTGGCCACTTCGTCCGTCGGTCGCAGGTACCGCCGCGTCCATGAGTCCCCCGCAATTTGAATACATTGGCCCGTACCAGGTCCAGCGACTGATCGGTCGCGGTGGCATGGGTGCCGTCTATCATGGCCTACATTCAAGAAGCGGTGAGCAAGTGGCCATCAAGGTGATTGCCTCGGGGATCGCCAATCAACCCAGATTTCGACGACGATTTGCGGCTGAGATCGACGCGCTCAAACGACTGCGACATCCCAATATCGTCAGCCTGATTGGCTATGGCGAGGAGCAGGGTCTACTTTTCTACGTCATGGAATTCGTTTCTGGTAAGTCGCTGTACGAACTGATGCGAGATCGTGGGAGGTTATCGTGGCAAGAGGTGCTCAACATCGGCATCCAGACCAGCGCCGCGCTGAAACACGCGCATAACCTAGGCATCATCCACCGCGACCTTAAGCCTGCCAACTTGATGCTCGACTCGAAGAGTCAAGTCAAGCTAACAGACTTTGGAATTGCCAAGCTATTTGGGTCAACTGACGAAACGGCCTACGGCACCGTGTTGGGCACAGCCGATTACATGCCGCCGGAACAGGCCGAAGGCAAAGTGGTCACCAACCGCAGCGATTTGTATAGTCTGGGCTGCCTGCTGTTTGCGCTGCTAACCGGTAAACCACCCTTTACTGGCAAGAGCGTCCCCGAAGTCCTCTATGCGGTGCGCTACAGTTCGGTCCCCAACCTGGCAGCGCAGGCTGGCGATGCACCTGGGGAACTGATTGAACTGATTCATCAACTGCTGGCCAAGGACCCGCAGCAACGCCCACCCACCGCACTGGTCGTCGGTAATCGACTGAAGTCAATTCAACAAGCAATTGGCGGCAGCTCTGTGCTAACGGCTGGCAATCCCTCGTCTCTGTCGCCGGCAGGGCCTCCCACCGGCACCACGGTGGTTGGCAAACAACTAACGTCGCTGGACATGGAGGACCACCACCTGGAAGCAAACACTCAGTGGCCGGATGCATCCGATAGCGGGCCGAGCGGAGAGCACTCCCACTTTGGGACCCACGAGCACCGAACACTGGCGGCATCTGAAGTTTCACCCAATCCATCCGTATCCTCGGATAACACGGGCAGTATTGAGCGATCGTCTCCTACCATTGCACCGTCTGCCAATTCTGAAACCAGTCTGCAGCTGACGGGTGTGTCTAACCTGTCGGAGGCCGGCCGCAGACATGAAAACCACTACACGCCCATCACTACCGAGGATACCGCTCGCTATACAACGCTCGGTGGATCATCCGGCCACCAGCCGCGATGGGATTGGTCCCATTTTGCATCGTTGACCGGCATCGTAGTCACGCTTGTGGCCAGTCTGGCGTTTGGTTGGTGGATGTTGCAGCCTCCATCGGCCGATCAACTCTATCGAAAAATCATGCAAGTTACCCAAGCCAGTGGCGAGGATCAGTCTCGCTCAGCCAAGGATTGGATGCGGCAATTTCTACAGTTGTACCCTAACGACGAACGCGCCATTGAAATACAGGCTTTGGTGGACGAGTCCGAACTAGTGCGCACTGTACGCATCCTACAGCGCAGAGCCAGCCGATCCGATGCTCAGCAAAGGCTAACCCATATCGAGCAAGGATTCTTGGACTGTATCCAGATTCGCAGCCAGGACTTCCAGCTTGGCCAAGAAAAACTGGCAGCATTCGTCGGACTATTTTCTTCTGAAGAACTCACTCCGACTGAGCGGCGATTGATTGAATTGGCCAAACATGCTGCCCGTGCGAAGGCTCCACAACCAGCCGATCAAGACCTGGCTGCTCAGGACTATCTCGAGCAACTGCTTCTCAACGTGGACCAATCCATGTCGCCACAGCAGCGCAGCAACCACTATCGACAATTGCTGCTGTTGTATGAAGGCAAGCCTTGGGCCGCCGGGCAGGTCGCCAGAATCAAGGAACTATTAGCCGCCGAATCCTCGGAATAACGTACGCACTCACAGCGAGGGATCACTTGAATGCAACCGCAGAGGCGCCAACTCAGCCACAAAATCTTCGACGTCTTTGAATTCGCGGTACACGCTGGCAAATCGCACGTATGCCACTTGGTCTAGCTCGGCCAAACGCTGCATAACCAAATGCCCGATGGCGCTGCTGTGCACATCGGACTCCAGATCGCTCTGCAGGTCTGCCTCGACTTGCGACGCTAACATTCGAATCTGTTGACCGCTAATCGGTCGTTTCCAGCAAGCCCGCTCGACGCCACGCTCGATCTTCTCACGCATGAATGGTTCGCGAGCCCCATCCTTCTTCATCACCCGAAACGCTTGCTGCTCAACTCGCTCGTAGGTGGTAAACCGATGGCGACATTGATTGCAAAAACGGCGGCGGCGAATCGAACGACCATCATCGCTGGCCCGCGAGTCAATAACTCGATCATTGTCGGAACTACAATTCGGACAGATCATGCGTCGCTCCCAGTTGCACCCTTTTTCCGCTGCAGCGACTTGTAAAATGACCGCCGCGCGAATCTTGGCCAATTAGTGTACGCTGTATCTTTGTTGAGCGGAATTAGACTTCAGTCCGCATGGCGTAGAGTCGGCGAGATACATGGAGATTCGTCGCGTCAGGCTAGTGTTCGATTTGTTGCGGTCTATGGCCATCCTCGGCTTCTACGACTTCTACTGTCGAACGACCCGTCATTGATGTCGTCGCCCCGCTCTCATTGTAATCCCAATCCCAGTGAGAGAGTCCAGACGGCCGCTTCCAACCCGACAGATACCAACTCGAATCGGCCAACTCTGCTTCTGGCAATTGCAACAATTGGCGAGCCTTGGATCGCCCGAGAGCGTGACCGGCGATCAGACTGCCATAGTACAATAGGCCACCATAAGATGGAGCGAAAGTACCAGCAGCGTTGCCAACATAGGTACCATACGCCGGATAGAGTATTCTGGCGGCGGCGGCCTGGTCCGCCGTTGTTCCGTGGGCTTCCAAATAGGCCAGTACATCACTGCTGGCGATCGACTCGTGATACAGCGGGACCACTGGCAGAGCATACGCAAATGCATAAGTACCCTTCCAGCGGCGACGAGCGAAATCCTTGGCATGACCACCTTCGTGCAGGGCGATGGCGGGGATATCCGAGTAGAGATGGATCGTGTCGGTATACGGATTGTAGTGATCACCGCCAAAGATTCGTCCAGGCAGCAGAGTCTCACCCAGCACGCTGACGGTACCGAACGTCAATCGCCACAGAACACCTGTCGAGTCATTGCGGATCAACCGTTCCCAATCCTCCAACGGTCGATACTGATTCAAACGAACTCGAACTGTCGATAAATCATTGACTGCGATGTATTGTGCGATGCTCTGCTCAGTCTCCGCACCGATCGAATGGTTATCGACGCGCCGATCCCACAATAAAATCTTGCCGGGAATGCCCACCAGCCATCCGACACCGTCTATAATTGGTCGCCGCTGACCACGTTGGATTTGAGGTTGGTCGCTGACCATCCGTGGCGACTGATAGACGCGAGTCGCCCTGATCGGTCGCGGGGTAATCGGCGTGCAGCCTAGGCCAGAGACAGTCAAAAACAGTGCTGCCGCCCAAGCCGCTGCCGCCTTGCGGTGACTGACCACTCTGGCGTTGACATCGTCGAACATTTGCTGGCAATACCTGTCCCTAACTCCCACGAAACTCACTGCGCGACCAATCACCAACCTTGAATACAGGTTTTCGACGGGTGCGCACAACATCATCTGGAGAATTCAAGTCGCAACTGGAGCCCCAAACTGAGATATTACAACCTTTGAGCCCAGCCAGTATCATGCTAGTATCAAAGGCACTTCTCGAGACGCGCAGCCCATTAGAAATCCCACTAATCGCCATCGCCAGACGGTGGTTACCCGACTCGACCACTGTTTGGCCACGGTCCTTGCCAACAGGCCGTTGACCTGAGAATCCTGCTGCATTTGGAATCAGTCCATGGCTCAGAAAGTATCTGCGCGGCGAAACGCTCGGAATAGAGACTTGACGTTTGAACCGTTGGAGGACCGCCAACTATTGTCGGTGACGACCCGACCCGTTGTAGATATCAGCCCAGTGGGACAATTGATCGTTGAGCTAGTCAATCGAGGGCGCGCCAATCCGGCTGTGGAGGCGGCGCGCCACGGAATCGGACTCAACTCGGGCATACCTGCTAACTCTATTTCGACAGCAGCCAAAGCTCCGCTGGCGCCCAACCAGATTCTTACGAACACGGCCAATGCCCATTCGTCTGACATGTTACAAAAACAGTATTTTGCCCACGACTCAAGAGATGGCAAAACGCCGGGACAACGCATGAGCAATGCCGGATATTCATTCACGCTGTGGGGTGAAAACCTTGCCTATGTCGGGCAAACGGGCAGCCCTGTGAATCCTGTGAATCAAGCTTTAGAGGTACACTCGCAGTTAATTAAAAGCACGTCTGGCCACCGACAGACGATCTTTGACCCTAGGTTCCAAGAGATCGGTATCGGTGCGCCTCAGGGTACGTTTCGGGGCGCATCGGTACTGATGGTAACCCAAGATTTTGGCAGTCGAGTTGGCGACAAATTTCTAACCGGCGTGGCCTTTGTCGACAATTTGACCAGAGACAATTTCTACACGGTGCAATGGGTTGGCGGACAATACAAACACGAAGGCAAGGCGGGGGTCAAAATTCGTGCGGAAAACGTACTCAGTGGTGCGGCCTTTGAAACAACTACAGGTAGTTCTGGAGGATATGCGTTGCAGCTACCCAATGGAACCTACGTGGTCACTGCCAGCGGTGGTGGCATCAATACCACTAAGGTGACCAATGTCACCCTGCAAGGCCAGAACGTTAAAATGGACTTCGGCAACCATTCCACGGGCACCATCAGCGGGCAAGTCTATAATGATACCAACGGAAATGGATCCGTCGATTCAGGTGAACAAGGACTTGCCAACTGGGCTGTCTACATTGATGTTAACAACAATGGTAAACGCGACCCTGGCGAGCCTGCATCCACCACGAACGCTGCCGGGAGTTACTCGTTTGGAAACCTCGCCGCAGGAGCCACCTATCGCATTGGGATTGATCTGCAGACCGGTTGGCGACAGACCTCTCAACCCGCAACACACTCCGTCGCCCTCACCGCCGGCCAGACCGCCAGCGACCGAAGATTTGGAGTTCAGCAGCCCCAGTTGAGCCTGCAACTCCCACAAATAACGATCAATGAAATCGGTGGTTCCATGACCGCCACAGTAAGTCGCAATAGTCTTGCGACCACCAGTTTGGTAGTGAATCTGTCCAGCAGCAACAGACAAGAGGCCACCGTGCCGGCCTCGGTGACAATCCCGGCAAACGCAATTAGCACCACGTTCGTGATTGCCGCTGTCCACGACAACATTGCGGATGGGCCTAAAGTCGTAACGATTAACGCCACCGCAACCGGATACTTAAGTACCTCTAAAACACTAACCGTTTTGGATAGCGATATATTGGCAACTGTCGAGGATACGGCGATCACCCGACGCGGAGCCGCTGTGAATATAGCTGTGCTTCAAAACGATTCTCATCCGTCGAGTTTGTTGGCCGACTTGATTGTAGAAATCACCAGTCCGCCTCAAAGCTCGATGGGCACAGCGCAAATTGTCAATAAGCACCTGATTCGGTTTACTCCTGCCAGCACGTTTGTGGGCATCGCCACCATGCGGTATGCCATTCGAGACTCGCGACTAGGGGTTTCGCAAACCGCTCTTGTCCGCGTTGGTGTTCCGGCTTCGGCGAAGCAGAACCCGTGGTCGCAGTGGGATGTCAACGGAGATGGTCGCATCACGGCCCAGGATGCTTTGTTGATTATCAATCGGCTTAACGATCCCAGAGCCAGCCGCATCGTAGACGAAATCAGCAATCCGTTAGTGCAACCGTTTGTGGATGTTAATGGAGACGGACGCATAACAGCCCATGATGCACTGCTGGTCATCAATCGGATGAACCTTCGCTCGCAAGGAGAGGGCGAAGGCGGCGCAGAACAGACAGCTCTGGTAAATCCGACGGCGATCAACCCGACCTTGGCTGATGCCACATTTCATCAGCTGTCAGATGGGCTATCATGGGAAGGGGTTTGGGACTGGCAGGACGAGCTTCGTCGCCGCCGTCGAGTCTGATTGCCAACCGAAAAATGCAGCGGATGGCTGCAAGTGCACCCGCAACTCGCCTTAGAACACTAACCTAGATCGGCAGGACATTGATGCAGGACAAAACTCCAATACAGCAGTATCAAGAAAAGGTAGCCGAGAAACTCAGCGACGGTGATAAGTCAGTAATCCCCGAGCGCAGCTTGTGGCAGGGGAGGTATTCTCCCAAGGCAATGTACGGCACATGGTGCCTGTTGATACTGGTCAGTGTACTGGCGCTGGTGGCAGTGTTATCGTTTGCCTCTGGCAGCCAGCCAACTGTATGGTATGCGGTGGGTGGCTTGATCTTGCTGTTGTGGGGATCGGTGCTGGTGACCTATATGTATCGTCGCCTGGGGGTCCAATATGAGTTGACGACGCAGCGGCTCATTCACCGAGAAGGGGTTTTCATGCAGCGTACCGATCGTCTCGAAGTGATCGACATTGAGGATGTCAGCTACACACAAACCATCATCGAACGCCTGCTGGGTGTGGGTACGATTCGCTTGAGCGGTCGCGATCAAAGTCATCCACAACTGGCGTTGCGCGGTATCGACAAAGTTCCTGAGGTGGCCAGCCTGATAGACGACATTCGCCGTGAAGAACGCCGCAAACGCAGTCTGCATACGCGGTAGCCATACTCCCCCCGGCCGTATCGCCCGTGGCACACGAGTACCGAAAGCTTCTGAGTGGAGTATGTAGCGGCTCTGGGTGGTGCTGCTAGTTCGGATGGCGACTTCCGCGTTCTGGCCAATGCTGCCATGCTGGGCAAAGGCACCCTCTGGCTAACGCAGGACGCGGCGCATGGCTGGATTGAGCCGCTGAGCAGAGGCCGGAGGTAGGTCCGGTGCCGGAGTGGGTACCACCTTCAGGGTTTCAGTTGGTGGTGGCGGCGTCGGCACGATGTGACTCGGAGCCACCGAGGTTTCGTACCCAAACGAATCCGACGACTCGTAATCACCGCCGGAATTGCAACCGCAGCGCTTGCCGGCCGCCCACTGCCCCAGTGCGTAACCATCGTTGATAATCGGCTGACCGTGGACTACGCCATGTGAATCACAGTCACAGTTCTCACAGCCACCATGGTACTGTCGCCCCCACAGTTGACTCAGTAGTCCACGCAGTGGTACACGTCCACCGGCAGCACAGAGTCCGGCCCCGCAGCAGCCATCATCACAGCCAGCAGAACCACTATCACAGCACTGTCCGCAGTCATCACAGCTAGTGGCGAATCTTCCACCCACTGCCCGCGCGCAGCCGCTCCGATCAGGATAGCCGCAGCAATCGGCTGTTGGAGGCTCGTTGAGCCATTCGTCGACGTACAGATCACCGCAGGTGCCGCCACCACATCCTACCATGCCGAAGAACCGGGCTAGCGGTCCGCGCCCCATGTAGAAATTCTCGCAGTCGTCTGCACATGGCCCAACACAAGCGCCAGCGCAGGGATCCCCGTCAGCGTTATCACATGCCGGGCGGCATCCAGACGCGATACCGCAGGATCCACATTGGCCTGTTTGCCAGCAAATGCAGCCAGGCGAAACGATCAGCATGGCTGCCAATATCACAGCAGAGACGGCAAGACGATACATCAAGGTTTTCCTTTCGTGCTAGCAAGAGCACACGGTGTTTGCAACTTTACTATCGGCCGACAAAGTTGGCGCAATCAGAAAATCTTGCCATTCGGACTTTCCAGCACGAGATTGTGGGCTGGCGAGTATGATAGCAATGCAGCTTTGGCGAATGTTCTCGGGAGCATCTGCCCACAGGCTGGCTACCGTTCGGTTTGAGTTCGCCACCTGCCTTATCAAAGGGAAATTGATTTCGTGCTACAGCGCGATTTTGCTACTCAGGTTGTTCGGCAATTGCGGCAAGCGGGCTTTCAGGCCTATTGGGCGGGCGGTTGCGTGCGTGATTTGCTGTTGGGCATCGAGCCGGCGGACTTTGACATCGCCACCAACGCCCAGCCAATGCAAATTCGCCAGCTGTTTGGCCATCGGCAGACTCTGCCTGTGGGCGCTGCGTTTGGTGTGATTATCGTGCTGGCCGCCAATCGCCAGACTCAGGTCGAGGTAGCCACGTTTCGTAGCGATAGCACTTACTCCGATGGCCGGCGCCCCGATTACGTCACCTTTAGTTCCGCCCAGGAAGATGCCCAACGCCGCGACTTTACGATCAACGGCATGTTCTATGACCCGATTGCTCAAGCGGTCATCGACTACGTTGGTGGACAAGCCGACTTGGCGCAAGGGTTGATTCGAGCCATCGGTCAGGCGGATGCCCGGATCG
This sequence comes from Pirellulaceae bacterium, assembly GCA_019636385.1. NCBI lineage: Bacteria > Pseudomonadati > Planctomycetota > Planctomycetia > Pirellulales > Pirellulaceae > Pirellulaceae bacterium. The sequence goes on from JAHBXT010000008.1 coordinate 29,392, forward strand.
GCGAAGACAAGCTGCGCATGCTACGGGCCGTGCGGATTGCCGCCAGGTTCGGTTTTGCCATAGAATCTCAGACCTATCAAGCTATCACACGCCATGCATCTGAAGCAGTTCAGGTCAGCGGCGAACGATTGGCCGTCGAGCTGTACAAGACCTTGGAAACCAATAACGCTCCTTGGGCGGTGCAGGCGTGGGCTGCAACTGGTCTGCTGCAAGTCTTATTGCCGGAAGTGGCTAGCGTTTGGCATCGAACAGAGTGCAGCGAGACAGCCATCGCGTTGCTGGATCACTGCAGTGGCGCAGGCTGGCTAGCGCGGCTGAGCGGTCTGTTGTGGGCTGCCCTGGGACCTCTGGCCGCTGATTGCGTAAAAGCCTGCCAGCAGCGATTGAAACTGGCCAATGAAGATGCCATAGCCATGCGATTTGCCATTCATCACCAGGAGACGCTGGTTCAAGCCGACACGTTGCCCTGGTCACAGGTGCAGCCACTGCTGGTGTCGCCGTGGATTTCAACCGCTGTGGAATTGCTGGCAATGCGAGCAGCCGTTGGTCAAACGTCAGCTGATACCGTTGCCTGGATTCGCCAGCGATTGTCGTGGCCGTCACAGCGGCTGAATCCATCACCACTGTTGACCGGTCAGGACTTATTGCGCGCCGGCCTAAGTCCCGGTCCGCGCTTCAAGGTACTGTTGCAAGCGGCCCGCAATTTACAGCTGGACGGCGGACTGTCCGACACGGATGCAGCTCTGCGATGGCTCAAGCACATAACTTAACCGCTGGCGGCTGGATCAGGTGCTGGGGGCCGCCACAGTGCTGGTAGCGCAATGCCCGTTACATGATCGAAAAATAGATATCGCAGGCCACGTCCATGTACTCGTTTTTGAGTTCCAGTGGGTAATCGTGGTACAAGCAATAATTTTTGACTTGTAATAGCAGGTCGCGCGGATGGCAATTGCGAAACGGACGGTTGACGGGCTTATAGTGCTGCTGAATTAGATAGTCGATAACCGCCGGATTGTAGGACATCTCCAATCGTGGACTCATGATCTCGAACAGCTTGCGGAAGGCGGCCTCGCTGGGATTTTCCACTTCGATTTTGTAGGGTATGCGCCGCAAGAAGGCGTCGTCCACAAGGTCTTTGGGCTGGAGATTGGTGGAGAAGATCACCAGTTGGTCAAATGGCACCTGAGTTTTCTTACCGCTGGACATATTGAGAAAGTCATAACGTTTTTCGAGGGGCACAATCCAGCGATTGAGCAATTCATCCACGCGCATTCGCTGGCGGCCAAAGTCATCGATCACCAGCACACCGCAATTGCTCTTAAGTTGCAGAGGGGCTTCGTTGATTTTGGTTTCCGAATTGCGAACCACCTCCAACATCTCCATGGTCAACTCGCCGCCAGCGACAATCGTAGGACGACGAATGCGAATCCAGCGTTCGTCGACTTCAGTGTTTTTCAAGAAGCCTTCCCCGCGCTGCAGTGGAGCAGGGTCATGCGACAAGGGATCGTACAGCCGCATGATTTCGCCGTCGATCGACAGAGCGCGCGGAATCCAAATATACTTACCAAAGGCCAAGGTTATACGTTCGGCGATACTGGTCTTGCCGTTGCCAGGATAGCCATACAGAAACATGCCGCGACCACTGTTGACTGCTGGCCCAATTTTGCCAAGCATCTTGCGATCGATCAGCAGATCCTGAAACGCCTTCAGTAAATCGTCGCGCCGCGGACGCTGGCCTTCCACCGACTGATACTTTACCGCCTCGCAGTAATCTGCTAGTTGGACAGGCGCAGATCCAAAATAGCTGGTGCGCAGGTTGTACTGACGCGCTTTCTCTCGTCCCTGATCGGTCAGAACGTGAATGTAGTCATTAACCGATGTAGCACCACGATAGGCCGTCAACTGTTCGTACTTGAGACGCGACAAAATGGGCTCGATCAGCAGAAATGGCAGACGTAATTGGCCGGCAATCATGCGCCCTGTGGCTTCGCCACGACTGAGCAGGTAGCGCATGATCAGCTCCTCTACCTGCGATTGACTCAGTCCAGCATCGGCGAGCGACTTGGGGACGCAAGGCACAAACGGTTCATCGCGTTGACCAGTCAGCGTGCCGAAGGTACAAGACGATTGCGAGCCCGTGTCGAGCGCAGCTGCAGACAGATCCGCGTCTGCGGCGTCAGAGGTCTGAGTAGCTACCGGTTCTGAAGATGCCGCTGGCGGACCGTCAACCGCATCCTGTGAGTAGCTGCCTCGACTGCCGGCGGTTGTGCCACCCAACATGCTGTCGATACGTTTGAGCAGGGCGTCGAGCGGTTCTTGTGCTTGATCTGGGGAGTTGCGCGAAGTCATGAACAAGCTATCGTTTTTGCGATCGATGTAGGACGAAAAGGCCAGAAAAGGCTAGCTCACACAGCGCTATAGGCAAATTGCCAAGCCCTACACTTACTGGAAAACCTCAGCGCTCGGGCAACGCTCAGTCACACTCCATCACGATCGCTACAAACAGCATGGACCCATCCCCCGCTAGTCCTGCACAGGCAGTACAACTAGCACGACCGTACCGCCAAATTTTTCTGCTGGAAATCGCCGGCAGCCACTTGCCCGTTTACAAAACCCTGGATAGACTGTTGGACCCTTTCGACGGGAGCATTTGCCGATGCAGCCCGATTGGATGACGAGCGAGTCAAGGTTTCAACAGCGCTTGACGATAAAACTTGTCTTCGATAGATTGAGGGACGTCGCTTTCGGAATTCGAGTGCGACGACGGTTACATTGATCTTTGACAATTTGGTAGATAAGCTCTCCGTTGAAAACTGCAAGTTTTCAGCAAGGTTGTGGTTGTTTCTGTGGCCCGAGTTTGGCTTCACTCATTGAGTGAGGCTGGTCTCGAATCTGTGGAAGCAACTGTTAAATTAAATGCACTCTTTGACCAAGGGTGCGCTGCTGGTTGATATCGGTACCTTAGCGGTTTCGATCGTTTAGGTTTCGAATTGGCCGGTATTGTAAGTTGATATAGAGCCGCAAGGCCTGTTCAATTTCGTTCGTAAACATTCGCTCTGGCGAGCAATCGCTGGCAGTGGATGAAGCATACAGAATTGAAGGGTTTGATCCTGGCTCAGAATGAACGTTGGCGGCGTGGATTAGGCATGCAAGTCGAGCGAGAAGTTCCCTTCGGGGAGCGGACAGCGGCGAAAGGGAGAGGAATACGTAGAAATCTACCCCTGAGACTGGGATAGCGTCGGGAAACTGACAGTAATACCAGATAACGTCTTCGGACCAAAGGTGTGATTCCGCTCGGGGATGAGTCTACGCCCTATTAGCTAGTTGGTGGGGTAATGGCCTACCAAGGCGATGATGGGTAGCGGGTGTGAGAGCATGACCCGCCTCACTGGGACTGAGAACTGCCCAGACACCTACGGGTGGCTGCAGTCGAGAATCTTTGTCAATGGACGAAAGTCTGAACAAGCGACGCCGCGTGCGGGATGAAGGCCTTCGGGTTGTAAACCGCTGTCGTAGGGGAACAAGTGTACGGGGGTTCTCCCCTGTATTTGAGTGATCCTAGGAGGAAGGAGAGGCTAAGCTCGTGCCAGCAGCCGCGGTAAGACGAGCTCTCCGAACGTTATTCGGTATCACTGGGCTTAAAGAGTTCGTAGGCGGCTCAGCAGGTCAGGTGTGAAATCCCACAGCTCAACTGTGGAACTGCGCTTGAAACCGCTGGGCTTGAGGGAGATAGAGGTAGGCGGAACAGATGGTGGAGCGGTGAAATGCGTTGATATCATCTGGAACACCGGTGGCGAAAGCGGCCTACTGGGTCTCTTCTGACGCTGAGGAACGAAAGCTAGGGTAGCGAACGGGATTAGATACCCCGGTAGTCCTAGCCGTAAACGATGAGCACTAGTCCGTGGGAACCCTCACATTCTCTCGGACGTAGCGAAAGTGTTAAGTGCTCCGCCTGGGGAGTATGGTCGCAAGGCTGAAACTCAAAGGAATTGACGGGGGCTCACACAAGCGGTGGAGGATGTGGCTTAATTCGAGGCTACGCGAAGAACCTTATCCTAGTCTTGACATGCTTGGGAACCTACCTGAAAGGGTGGGGTGCCTTCGGGAACCCTTGCACAGGTGCTGCATGGCTGTCGTCAGCTCGTGTCGTGAGATGTCGGGTTAAGTCCCTTAACGAGCGAAACCCCTGTCTCTAGTTGCCAGCGAGTAAAGTCGGGGACTCTAGAGAGACTGCCGGTGTTAAACCGGAGGAAGGTGGGGATGACGTCAAGTCCTCATGGCCTTTATGATTAGGGCTGCACACGTCCTACAATGCGTCGTACAAAGGGAAGCGAACCCGCGAGGGGGAGCAAACCTCAGAAAGCGGCGCTCAGTTCGGATTGCAGGCTGCAACTCGCCTGCATGAAGCTGGAATCGCTAGTAATCGCGGGTCAGCATACCGCGGTGAATGTGTTCCTGAGCCTTGTACACACCGCCCGTCAAGCCACGAGAGTTGGGAGGGCCCGAAGTCGCTGAGCCAACCCGCAAGGGAGGCAGGTGCCGAAGGTCAACTCGACGATTGGGACTAAGTCGTAACAAGGTAGCCGTAGGGGAACCTGCGGCTGGATCACCTCCTTTCTAAGGATATCCAGAGATCGAACGGTAACGACCGATCTCTATCCGTGAGCACAACCTGGCCAGTTCGCGTCGCAAGACGCAAGGACTGGCTTTCGAGAGCTTATCCACACCAAATTTCAATATAGCCCTCGGTTGGTTCGCCAACCGAGGGTTTTTTCGTTTGTGTGTTTGTGCGTTCACTTGGCCAAATTCGTTAAAATTTGGCTGCCTGTGGTTGTGGCGTGAAGTCCACTATGGGCTGCCGCCCGCTCCAAATCACCTCGAATTCTTCTGGCCTCGATAGGTCGGCAAAGCGGTACAGCTTTCCGACTCCGTCGCTAGCCAGCACCGAATTGCTTGAGCCGAGCCGAAAGGCGGAGACGGGAATTGGTAATGTTACAAGCAGTTTAGGAATGGAATTCTCGATTCGGTAGAGCTTCGATGGCGCGCGCAGCGTCGCCACGTACACGATTCCCTGCCGAACATCAAAGGCCCCCCACCAATCCTTCTCTACCAATTCCTGGGAAAAAGTCAGCAACGTCTCGACTTGACCAGTCGCATGATGCCGGCGGTGGATATACCCGTCCGGCAACGGATTGCTATCTAGTGGCGTCTCTAGTCCACTCCAGTACACGTCTCCGTTGGTGTCGGTGCGAACCTGGCGAACCACGGACCCCCCATAATGCAATTCGGACTCACCGCCATTGTTCCACTGCATTACACTGCGATCCAAGCCGCTGCAAAATATCAGGCCGCCGTCGGGCGCTGGTGTCAAACTCTGGATTTTCGAGACAAGGCGTTCGTCGCTTGACTGCCCCCGTTGCCAGATCGGCTCCAGTCTGTCACCACGAATCGCCAAAATCTGCCCAGGCCAGGCAGCTTGGTCGGCCAACAAAAAATCTGCCGCCGTACTGACGTTGTTGAATTCAAAACAACTGACTAACAAAAAACTTGTTGCTAGCAATGGACGCATAGAGACACCTTCACCAAGACCTGGGGATTAGAACGCCGCGTAGCAATAAGAACTCTACGTCACAAACCTCACACTGGCCTCGAAAATTCTCGCCAGTCGGCACTCCCGAACGAGCTGCTTCTGTCGTTACAACAGGGACTGACGGAAAAATCGTTTAACTTTCTCACCAGTCATTCCCGATAACCTGCATTGACGACCACTGCGCCCCTGGGGCTAGTCGAGCGCCAGCCAATCTGGTGGCTTGGATTAGCGCGGTCAGGACCGCGATGGGATAGGAACTCAGGTTGCCCCGCGACCATTTCCAATTCTGCAAAGGTATCCGAATGATCCTAACCAAACACAATCCTGCCGGCACTCAACTCAAGCGCCTACTTCTGGGGCTTTCCGTTCAGTTTACCGCTGGCTCGGTGGCGGCTTCCGCCTCAGCCCAGCAGTTGCCGGAGGTTGGGATAGCTCAGGGTACGCTAGCAGACGTTCCCGTTTATCCATTTCCGCCCCAAGCTGAGCCGGCAGTTGTCTCGCACAAGGATAGTGCGATCGCGAAGCCGCAAGCTGACCGATCACAGACCGTGGCACGCTGGTTGGGATTGAGTTCTAGCGCAACCAAGCAACCACTGTCACGGCCAGCACCGGTCGTAAGTTCGACCGCAATGCTCCAATTGCCGCTGCCCCAACACCTTAATGAGTTAACCGCTTACAGCTCGAACCCTTCGCCGCATCAAGCCGTCGGTGGCTCCAGCCTCCCAGCGCCTGTGGTTCCGGTCGCAGCCACAGCCAACGTCGTCGATCCGCAGGACTTGCTGAATTCACTGGACGTCGCGGCAAACCCAGCAGCTGTGGAATCGGTGCCAACGCCTGGTGAGCCACTGCCAGAGTCCGACTCGTCGAGTCGAAGTCGCTGGCGCGATCAAACTCGAACAGTGCCATCGAGCACCGTGCAATCTAACAAGTCGGACGATCCACCGATCATCACGTCCACACCACGTGCGCCAGAGTCACTCACCAATGAATCGCGCAGCGGTCGCCCGACTATCGTCTCCCCAGATTCACGCCCACCGCAATTGGTGCGATCGGATCGACCTGTTTCGGTTGAATCATTCCCCGCCAACCAATCGTCTCGCCGCCAAGCTGCGATTCAGAGTAAGCCTACACAGCCAAAAGACTTAGACAGCTCAGGAGTTACAGCCAGCGCGACAACAGCCACAAGTTCTCTCCAGCGAAAACCGCTGACATCGCTGTTGGTGCGACCGGCATCCGCCGATCAGCCCACCGATGGCCTGCAACGGCTTGAGCAAGCCGATCGCCGTGGACAATTTGCTGAAGCCGAAAGTACTCAGGTACATGGTACTTCGAGCCAACACGGAAGCCCAGTTGGGCTGGGACTGCATTGCTCAGTCAAACTCAAATCGGAGCACACCATCGAAGGGCTGTCGGTCGAACACGAGGACTTGTGCCAAGCCGTGCAGACCGGCCCAAACAACTATACGCTTGTCGGACTGCGTGAGGGCTCGACGCGAGTCGCCGTGATTAGCCAAAACGCCGGTCAATCGCAGGTCCAGATTCGACAAGTAACCATCAGCCGTTCCGGTCTGAATGCTGTCGACTTGAATAAGCTGGTCAGCGACATACGGCACATAATTGGTGAGATGTATCCGCGCAGCCAAATCCGAATTGCTATTGAAGAACAACAGATTATTGTGTCCGGAGTTGCCGACAGCGACCAAGCTGCGCGACGCGTATTGGAGTTGGTTCGCAAGACAACTTTGATTCCAGTAGTAGATCGCCTAACCATCAGTTTGAACTGATTCCATTCGTCCGAACCCGTACGCCGCTGTCAACCAGGCTTCACTGAGGCCAGCGGTGCAATTACCAGCAAGGATGTCAAACGAGGACTGCCATGCGTAGAATCCTAAGATTTTTCAAAATCGCCCACACTGCCTTTCGGAGTACTGTGCAACCTTCGGGCGCAGTGATCGGAATCGGCCTATGCTGTGCCATGTCGATATGCGGTCAGGCATCCGCTCAATACGCCACGCCACCGGTGAGGACCGAAATGGCGGCGCAGCAGAACGCGATCGGCTACCCGATTAGTGCAGCCACGCTGGGACTGGGGCCGAATCCCGTCTCGTCGCGAAGCGATATCCCCACTGTTGATGCGGGCTTTCAGGGATTTGGTGACAGCCAGCAAGTCAAGCCCACGCAATACCTCAGCGACATGGGTTACCAGGAGTATTGCCAAGCTGAGAGCAACCCCTGTGCGTACAGTTGCAATCGTTGCGACATCAACTGGTACCTGGGCTTCGATGCCCTCATGTTCCGCCGCGAAGGCGATCGTCGATTCTCACTCACGAGTGGTACATCTTTGAACGACCTGGAATTCGAATTTGGCGGTCGTGTCACGCTCGGCAAGATGTGCGACTGTGTAAACGCCTACGAATTCGTGTATGCTGGTCCATTTAAGTGGACGCGGTTCTCAGATGTGACTGGCAATGCCAACGTCGACAGTCGATTCGTTACGGGAGTATTCGGTGGAGTTACCTCTGGATTCTTCAATGATAACGGTGAACCATACTCGTATTTTAATGATGCAGATCGTCACTTGCAGACCTGGAAAATGCGGTCGCAGAGTTTTGAACTCAACCGACGACGTTGGGCATGGGATGCGGTATCAACGTTAATCGGCATGCGCTACTTCAACTACGAGGAAGATTACTCGCTGGAAGCAGAGTTCAATAACAGCGCAGACTTCAGTTTCTATCGTGACCAAGTCCAGAACAACCTGATTGGCCCGCAGATTGGTGGAGACATCTTCTTCCTTTACAGCATGAAGACCTCCGTTAGCCTGCGGGGCAAAGCAGGGGCATTCGCGAATATCGCTAGCCGAGAATCCAGACTAAATGCGAATTGGGGTCCGACGCCTGCTGATAATCCACTGATCGCCGGAGTTCCCGATCCGATTGCTGTTCCACTCAACAATGTGGTGTTCAGCAATGGCAAGGACCGCACCGATTTCGCAGGCCTCTTTGAACTGGGTGTGTTTGGACACTATCAATGCACACCGAGCGTCCGCTTTAGTGGGGGATACGAAGTCTGGTATGCGACTGGCCTAGCCACGGTGCCAGGACAGCGACAACCATTCTTAACATTGGGGACGGGTACAGCGCTCCGGATGCGCGAGGACCTGATTCTGCACGGCTTCAATGTCAACGTGCTGATGTTCTTCTAGAACATGACCGAACAAGTCTGTCAAAGCTACCACCATCGGTCGTCAATTCAGTTGACGACCGATTTTCTTATTCTCGCTGCAGGGTAAAGGTCGTGTAGTGCAGTCCGCTCTCTTCATCAACCAGGAAGCCGCCGCTGGGAGACATGTACTTGGAAATCACGGCGAACGGCGGCAATTGATTCTTTTCCAAGGCCTGGTTGAGTGCCCCGAACATCGGATTGGAACCTGCAAAACGTTGGCGTAGCTCACGCGCTCTAGGATTGTCCGACTGTGGCTGCCGAGCTTGCATGCGCTCGCGAGCAGCTTGATCGAACTGCTGAAACTTCTGGCGATTCTCGGGTTCGCGGACCATTTCATAGAATTGCTGCAGCGCCTGCTCGGGCCGGCTAAAAGTAATGGCGGCGGCCGGTTTGCCATGTAGCTGCGATTGAATGCGATCGTGCACTAGTTGGAATTCCAGGGATTGATTCAGCCGACTGGATGAGTCGCCCAGAGCATCAGCGATTTGTTGCAACATGTAGCCACTGTCGCTAACCAACATGTAGTCATCCAAGATCGCAATGCAGGTTTCGCTGTCGCGCATCGGCAAATCAGCTGATGGCTGCTGAGACTCTTGGTCGAACTTGGCGACCTGCGCCTCAATCGATCCGAACCGGACTGTGCTGACTTGCCCACGCTGGGCCGCTTGCTCCATCAGCTTCGGCAGCACATCTTTTTGGAACTTCTTGATATTCTTGTACTTGAAGGCCCACACATTGGAACGCGAATTGGTTGTTACGGGTCGCGTATAACCCTCCAGAATCGTGACGCGACCCTCCAAGCTGTCGATGATATCGCGGCGAATATCGATGCCGATCTGCTCGTTGGCCGGTCCCAAAGCGTCTCGCTGCCATGCACCCTCGCCGCGCAACTGATTATACAATCGCTCAAGGCCAGAGAATGAATCTGCAAAATCCCAATTCAATGTTGAGTAGCCTGAAACTGTATCGGGCACCCAATCTTCGGGAATCGTCTGGCCCGCCTTGGGCTTCAAGAGCCCCAGCAGCGCTTTGCGAGGATTCTTCAGTTGTACGTGAATATGTCCGATCGAATCAAAATCAGCCGGAGCCACGATCAGGCTGCCACCGATTGCCTCCAGTCCATCCAATCCCAACAGCGGCAACATGGCCACCAGCATCATCGCCTGCGGCTCGTCCGAAGCTGACGACATTTCGCGCAACATTGCCAGTGGATCCAGATAGAACGACACCTGCGGCCGCTCGCCTTCGGTTCCTACACAGCGTGTCATTAACGCTGTAAAACGTGGGTTTTCTGCCAGTGTCTTGCGCTCGCCAGCATCCCCAAGCCATACCTTGGCCAAGTCTTCAATGTAACTGATGCGCGTACAAGCGATCAGGACGCCATCGTCGATGAAGTAGGCGAATTGTTGGTCGGCCTGGGTGCGGTTTTGGTAGCTGTGTAATGTCAAACTACCGACCCGCTTTTGCAAATGATCGGACTCGGCAGCCGCTTGAGACTCAAAGCGACTGAGCATGACTTGTATGCCAGCAATTTCGTCTCCTGCGTCCATCAACAGCGCCATCGGTGGCGACGGCATCTGCCGTTGCGGCTCTTCGCCATCTTCGCTGTCCTCATTCCGCGCCGGTCGTCCACGTGGCTCAGACTTGGGGCGCGGTAGGATGGCGATCGCCAACTCACCACTGGGTATCGACAGGAATTCATCCAGATTCAACCCCATGCCTCCCATGGCCTCTTCTGTGGATCGAATCATCGATCCGTAAAACTCGCCAACGATCGGCTTAAGTTGTTCATCTGCCGACAACTTGCCGTAGGTACTTTGCGCATAGTCGGCGCGAAGCTTTCTAACGTCGTCGATTCTCAGATAGGCTACTGTCTTGTCCGGAAAAAGCTTAGGAGCGGACAGACGACCTTCAGGCTCCTTGGCAGACAAGCAGGCAGCACCCGAAGTCGATACGACCAGCAAGCTACCGACCAAGAGTGCCAACCGAATCCTAGCCGCACGACGCCAGCTGCCGATCATTTCACTCCGGTGTATGGTTGGGGATAAACGCTGCCAAACACCCAGGAGTTGAAGCTGAAACAACGGTTTGGCCATATCAAATGCTCCTTACGAGCGTCAAATTGCAGGGTCTGACGGGGGAATGATGTTAGTTACGGTTGGAACGCGACTCATTATACTGAAACCCCGCTTGTCGGATCAAAGGACCGGTTTACTTGATCCGGATAATCATGATTCTTCAGCAAAGCCTGCATAGAATGCTTGCCTTGGTCGAAACAGTCCTTTAGCATTAGACATGCGTCGATCGAAATTCCCACGTTTAGCACTGCGGGGAATGCCCTGGGTCAATAGATCATCCCCGTTCTCCCATGGGTGAAGCCTCGGGATGCGGTCCATACCGCTTGATGTCAACCGGCTCTAGGAGAGTCCACGATTATGAGAACCCGAAACGCCTCACATATGCTACTGGCCGCCGCCATTACAATACTGGCTTCAAACATTTCAATGGCGCAGGTTGCGCAGTTTGGATCTAGATCGACGGCAAATTCAACGGGTGGGCGGTCTGGTATGGGCAACTCGAATTTGGGCGCTTCCAGCTCAGCGGGCAGATCGAACACCGGCTCCAATTCCCGTTCAAGCGGCTTGGGCGGCCTTGGGAGTGGCAGTTCTTCAGGAGCGAGTTTTGGTAGCGGCTTCTCCTTTGACCCGACCTTTGGGGCGACCCCATTTGGCGGAAGTAACACTGGCAACATGTCAGGGATGAACAGAATGGGCATCGGTATGGGTATGGGCATGGGTATGGGCATGGGGGGATTCGGTATGGGTGGCTTCGGCATGAACCGCTCTGGGATGGGAGGCATGGGCGGAAACCAGCAGCAACGGCCTAAGCTACGACCCACTGTATCTGTGGATTTTGAAGTCGATCGCCCCACGAATCAGCAACGCCTGAACCAAGTTCAAGTGAATCTCAGCAAGCTGCCTCAGCCTGGCCGCTTCACAGGCGTCAACGTACAGATGGTTGGTAGTAAGGCCGTCGTAACCGGCAGCCTACCCAACTCGAAAGACGCAGATGTACTTAAGCAGTTGCTGCTGCTGGAACCCGGCATATACGAGGTCGACGTCAGGTCGCTCGCGGATAGCCAGTCATCCGGCAGCGATCGACGTGCTGCCGGTAGTGGCCAGTACGACACGGAGTCCCGGTCCACTGTCGAAGTCGTTCCGCTGCCTCGGCCGGCGCGGTAACCACTCTTGTTTTAGACTGGGGACTGATCCAAGATTCCAGTCTGGCCTGTGCAGCCACGGGCCTTAGAGACTGAATGACCAAGGAAGAGCCACGTTATGGCGAGCCTTACTTGGGAATAAATCGCACTCTAGCGATGGATGGCTGTGGCTGGTGGAGGCGGTAGTGTTTGCATCTCAAACGACGGCAAGACACTTGGCAGATTGGCTGCTTGCAGCCTGTGACCTGCTCCAACAGACACACCGGATGCCCTGTCATCTGTAGATGAATCCGCAGACGGCGATTCACTGGGCATTGGGTAGGACGACGAATGATTCATTGGCGCACCTTGTCCGCCACCAACGCGAACGCCTTCGCTGTGGCGACCCAGTTGTGATTCACGCGGTATCTCGATGGTTGTGATTCGGGTCGAGGTCGCCGCCGAAGTACTTGCCGGAGTGGCGATATCGTATGTCGGCAGGCTTTGGCGTTGGTAGGAAACCGGGCGCACCGCAGAAGCATCGCTCTTGTCACCCTCGATCGGCGATGCTCCCGGCAAGAATAGTCGGGTGGGAGATCCTTGTACTACCGTTCCCTGCTTGGACTTGAAAGTAGCGATGAGCGTAACTTCTTGTCGATAACCGCCCTCTGAACTCCATGGCACCCAAACGCTATACGAGGCTCCCAGATCGGAAGGACTGTACTGGCTGGCCAGCTGCTCGCCAGAGAAGGTGAATTTTTGTTCAGCTTCAACCTTGTCTTGCTTGCGACTGCTGGGAGTCGTCACGTATCCGTGTACGACCAAGTCCCCGTCAACAGGGATGGCTTGCGAACGCTCGTTGTAAAAATAGATCCGCCCGCCGAAGCCGCTCTGCTCGGCCTCTCCAGGAGGTGCTATCACGTCGGACTTCCAGATAGTGGCGACCGAAGCCGGCTCTTGGAAGTCCTCTTTAAACCACGTTTTGGGATTCCAGGTCTTGTTGCTGGATGTCGCCCCATTCCACGAACTGCATCCGGTCCCCGTAATGCATAGCGTGCAACACAATAGTTGTGTAACTCGTTTGCCAAAACGTTTCATGCTTGTTCCATCCTTGTATCAGCGCAAGTTCCAAACTGATCAAATATCAATCCATTTCAATTTTTATTCTCACAAGTGGTGGGCCGGCCTGAGGCCCGACCTGCTTGCGCTCAATGTTCACTTCGATTCCAACCGTTATCTGTAGGCCAGGCTGTACCGATGATTTGGCTTCGCTTGTCCCAGCTTGCACATCGCGAGAACGATTACGTCAGTTGTTTCCGGTCCGACCGGCTGTTGGTAAAGTCTGTACCGGCAGGGAGTAGACGGCTTGCTTCAATTCTGGTTGCGCACGTCGCGATGATTCGGCATCGGGCTGCTGCTGGAGAGGTGCAGGAGCGGACTGTCCGGGATCGAAGTATTGCTCATCTTGCATCATCGGCAGCGGATAGTAATCTCCGCGCTGATGCAGAGTGCGATCTGGCAAACTGCGTTGTGGGGTATCGGGGTACAACATCTGAGAACGCGCCGGCCCCCACAGACCGTTGCCTCCTGACAGGCCCACGTCGCCATGCAGGTTGACCACGTCAGCCAGACACCAGCTCATTCGAGCGCTTTCCACTTGCTTGAGCATTTCGTAGTCCTCGTCGGTTTGTATGATGCGCGGGGTTAGGACCACCAACAGCTCTTTTCTGCTTTCTGTTTCGGTATCAAAGCGAAACGCGGCTCCAACCCATGGTAGGCTGCCCAGGAATGGTATTTGTCGACGGGTTGAGGCTCGTGTCTTGGAAATCAAGCCAGCAAACACAACGGTCTGCCCAGAATAGGCGCTGACCACAGTTTCGGCCCGAGTTTGATTGATGATTGGCGATCGAATGACTTCGCCTCCCAAGCCGAAACCGATGGGAATACCTGCATTAGGATCACCCACACTCGAGTTCTCGACACCAACGTTCATGAGGATAAGTCCGTCAGGACTGACTCGGGGGCGAACCGCCAGAATTAATCCTACGGAGACGTCCGAAGTCTGAATCTGTTGCGGCACCCCAACGCCAGCCTGACTAATGCCGGTCACACGCGGCACCAAGCCACCAACGGTTGCTGTAGCCTCTTGCATATCAAGTGTCGTCAACTGAGGGCGATTGAGTACCTGTAAACGTCCAGCCGTTTGCAGTGCACGGACCAACACTCCCACCGACTCACTTGAAGCCGACAGTACCAGGCCACCGACACCGTCCGAATTGGCTCGTCCCGTGCCGAACGTGCTCATGGCCTGGCCGGCCATATTTTTTGCGCCAACTGGCGGCAAAGGCGCCGTGGGGGCTCGCAAGTTAAAAATAGGCGAACCTAACGTGCCAGCCGTCGTGGTGCCTCTGCTATACAACAAACTATCCTGCAGCCCCCATTCGGCACCAAGGTCGAACGAGTCGTTCAGTTCAATCTCGGCCATCAAGACCTGAATGGCTACCATTGGAGGCCGGCGATCCATGCGTTCAATCAGCCGCATAGCAGTTTCAAATAATTCCCGATTGGCGCTAAGCAACAGGCTGTTGGTAGCTACTTCTGGTACAACAAGCACTTGGCGATTGAGAGCTTCCTGAGCGCTAATCACCCCCGACGACACCAGTTGGCTTTGAGTGGAAAAATAGTTTTGGAAGTAGCTGGTTAAGGCTTGAGCAACCGTTTCCGCATCCGCGTTGCGTAACCAGACAACTTCAAAGCGCCGTGAGTCAGAGACATCTTCGTCCAGGCGTAGGATCATGGCTTCCAGCACCCGCAGATCACCTTCCCCACCACTGACAATGACGCTGTTGGTGCGTGCCTCTGGCGTAATCTTGAGCTGCACAAGCGAGCTTTCTCCACCCGCAGTCAGTCCGCTACGGGCGAGGTTGTTCACAAAACTGTTTTGCAGACTGAATTGCGCTCCTTGGCCTGCAGTGGGAGCCAAGCCGTACAGATTTTGTAGAGTCAGTGCGACTGTTGTGGCATCGCTGTTGCGAAGTTGATAGATTTTGACTTTGGCTTCGGCACTGGGCAGCGCATCCAGTTCTTCGATCAGTTTGGACAACAGCGGCATGCTAGGCGCTGGAGCCTTGACCACGATTGCGTTGACGCTTGGATCGGCTGTAATCACGACGCCTGCCAGGACGCCCGACTCGACTTTGGCACCATCAACTGTCATGATGCTCAATCGCCCGCTAGGAGTCGAGGCTGCCGATGAACCGCTGCTGGCAGCGCTGGCCCCCCCCGTCAGTGCAGCGCCTAGCCCCCCTCCGCCGCCGCCGGTGGGGCTAGTGAGCACCTGACCGGTCACGATTTGCTGGATGACACGCTGCAAATCTTCGGCCATGGCGTGACGCAATCGGAAGACTTGTACGCGATTCTCTGTGTCGCTACCTTCGACGTCTAGTTCCAGAATCAGTTTTTCAACTTCAGTCAATTCTCGCGGAGATGCTTGGACAATCAAGGCATTGGTGCGATAGTCGCTGGTCACGCGCACTCGTGTACCCAGCGATTTGCGGTTTTCCTGATCGCTGCCTGGACGCTGCACGAAAAAGTCACGCACGCGGCCCTCCAAGTCAACGGCCGAAGCGTGTTTCAGTCGGATGACGCGCATTTGATCCTGTGGCTCCAAGGGCTGATCCAGCTTGGCGACCAACAATTTGACCGAATCCACGATCTCCTGGCGGCCAATAATTAACAGCGCGTTGGGCTGAACCAAGGCGGTGATGCTGACGGTTCCCTGACGAGGTTGATATATGTTCTCATACAATCGCGTGACCTCGTCGGCGATGGCTTCCGAATTGGCATGTTGCAGTTGCAGCACCTCAATCATCGGTTCAGTAATCTTGGCTTGAGCCTTGATTTGATCGATAACCGCTAATGCTCGCTCAACGTCCCGCTTAGCACCCTTAACAATGATCAGACCGATATCTGAGACGACTTCGATTTGCACGTCGCCCAACAGCCCGCCAGCGGCAGACAGACTATCGACGCTGCCCAGAGCCGTGACCGCTTCTTGGCGATCCCCCTGCTGCGACGAATTGCCTTCTGATTCTTCGTCCTGTTCACTCGGTAATTGTGCACTGACCAGCCGAATCATGCGTTGCACGCTCCGCGGTTGCGCAGGGGCCAGTGGAACAACGTGCGTCGTAGCTCGACGGTCGGCTTGCCCTTGATCCAAACTATGAATCACGCGAATCCATGACGATACGTTGGGACGTGGTCCAAGAATAGTCAATTGATTCGTCCGACGATCCACTCGAAAGACATCATTGACGCCTTGTTGGTTATTGGCTTTTAGCAGTGCGACTTCGCCGTTGCGCTCCGTGGTGACACTGATCTTCGATCCGACAAGTTTGGAAATGGCATCTTCCAGCTCCCGCCATGACAGATTCTTGAGAATGTAGACGCTCTCTTGGTGCGTTGCAGCAGGCAGACCTCGATCGCTGGCGGTAGCGGGGTTGTCTTTGAGCAATCTGCCTATCACTTCCGACACTTCTGCCTGGATGATTGGAGGGGCCACCACCATTAACTGTTGTGTGTTGGGATCGGTGGTAATCGTCACCCCAGGCGTTGTGTGGTATTTGAGCTGTAGGTGGGCACCCACCGTTCCGGACAACTGGCTGGGAACTTGATAGGTCTGCACGGTCACAGAAGCTTCTGGCTGGAGTGTCCCTGGTACACCCGGAAGCTCGTTTCCGACGGTGGGTCTAAGCGTGTTGTTGTCGCCCGCGAAAGTCTGTTGCGATGGGAGCTGGAATGGCTGTTGGGCTATAGAGACTAAACCTGTGCATGCACAGAGCACGGTACCGGACAGAATTCTCGCCATTGCTTGGCAGCTCTGCATTCCATTTGGCAGGATTGTCAGCTTCCCTTCGGGTCGTCTCATCGTATTAACCTTTTCCTTGCTCTGCGTTATGACTGCATTGCTTGTATGTTGACGCCCTTGTGGCGATACCTCGGCGCCCAACACGACTCAGATGGATTAATCGGCATACTCTTCCCAATCCTTTTCATAAAATCCCCCTACCGATTCGTTAGCGTCACCTTTTTCGGAAGAAACCACTTACACCACCCATACCCCTCAAGCACCCCACACACCCCACCACCCCAGACAACGCTAGCGTTCGATGCTCTTAAAGTCAGGCAGAAGAGATATCGCGAGCGGCGCTGGAGAAATAAATGCCGCGTAAGCCCAGCGTATGGCGACAGTCGCCTCGGTAAATTTTCAACCACCGCGCGCCTAAGCGTGATTTGCGGTAGCTCTGATAGAGCGGTTCTTGCTATGTAACTGACATTCGCCTGTACCTGAAGCGGATGCAAATGGAACCAGTGAGTATGCCGGGAATGAATCGCGTTGGACTGCTAAGAGCCAGTTTGCTCATCGCAGGTTGTTTGACTTCATGGAACACCACGTTTGCTCAGCCTGCAAACGTCATGAAGAAGATGTTTCAAAAGCGCGGGGCCGGTTCGACGGTGACAGAGCTCCAAGACAAACATGGCCCTTGGCTCATATTGGCTGGCACTTTTACTGGCGACACTGCGCGAGCCCGCGCGTCTGCCTTCGCGTCGGCGCTTCAGGAATCGCTGCGCGTTCCAACTTTCATCCTGTCGCGTGCTTCAGAGACGTCGGACAAAATGGGGGTCAGTGAACTGATGCTGACCGACTCGTTGGGCAAGCTGGTTCCGAAACAGTTATCGATTCGGTACGCCAACCACACCAATCCGCAATCTGTCGCAGTGTTGGCTGGCGAGTTTCACTCCAAAGATGACCCGCAGATTGACGGAATATTGGCCAAAGTGAGGGCCTTTCAGCCTGCAAAAGAAAGCGAGGGGATGCAAGGCAGAGGCATCGCCTTTCTAACTCGCAACCCGATGCTGCCGGACGATTTCTTTCAGGCCCCCAAGGTCGATTCCTTTGTTGAAGACTTGAATCGACAAGAATGGGTCAAATACAGCGTGCTGGACTGTCCCGGCCGATTTACGGTCCGCGTTGCTTCGTTTCGAGGTCCAGAAGTCGTGACTGTCGCCGCCAAAGCAAAGACGAACATATCCAATCCCAGCAGCGCACTGGATAGGGCGGCCAATCAAGCTCACAAGATGACCACATCGCTTCGCAAACGCGGCGTTGACGCCTACGAGTTTCATGATCGCTATGGCAGCTATGTAATGATTGGCAGTTTTGATTCTTTAGGCCAGGAGATCAATGGCACTTTTCAGTACGATCCACAGATTCAGAGCATTCTGGCTGAGTTCTGTGGCTACCGTGAGGTTACGGCTCGCGATCCAACTACCGGCGCGGTCAGCCGCAATCTGTCACTCAAATCAGAAGATCGCATTCCGTTCGACATCGAAGGCAAGGCGACCGCCGTGCCGCGCGCTCAGACATCGCGAATTTACAGCGGATCGTTGTTCCGGTAGCATGGTCGTCTCCATCCACGACCGCTTGGCTCTTGCAGACCTACCGTGCATCCACCACCATCGACTCTGATCCTCGGCACTCACAATACAAAGAAGTGCTTCGAACTCAGGCTATTGCTCGAACCGCTGGGCTTTCAACTTCTATCGCTGGCGGATGTAGCCAACGCGATTGAAGTAGCCGAGACGGGTCAGACCTTTATCGAAAATGCGCGACTGAAGGCCAGTCAGCAGGCCGTTCATCTGGGCCAGTGGACGATTGGCGAGGACAGTGGCCTGTGCCTGCCAGCCCTGGGCGGCGAACCCGGCGTCTACTCGGCACGTTATTCCGATCCGGGTGCCACCGACCAGCGCAACAATGCAAAGCTGTTGGCCGAACTGAACCGCCGGGCACCTGACCAGCGACAAGCCTTCTACGTAAGCACCATCGCCCTCTCAGATCCCACGGGCCGGATTCACATCGAATCCGAAGGTCGCTGCTGGGGACGCATCCTGCTCGACGAGCGTGGTCAAGGCGGCTTTGGGTACGATCCGCTGTTTGAAATTCCGGAGTACCATCAAACCTTTGCCGAACTGGGCAATACCGTAAAGAGCGTACTGAGCCACCGAGGCCGAGCCTTGGAGCAGTTTACGCGTCAGTTGAAGTCGCTGTTGGCGATCTAATACAAGTGGCAGTTGAAGAATTACCGTTGCAATCAAATGCCACAACATCCGCCCAGCCCCGTCAGGAGCGAGATATTGGTAGCAGGTGATTTGTGGATATGGGATTATCGCGTTCCTACGAAACGCCTTGAAACCGGGCGTCGTGTGTCCTACCAATATTGCGTCCCTAGCGGGAGAACCCGCGTCGGGGTGCCAAGCGTTACGAACCAAAACGGTTTACACATATATCGTCAGGCGAGTCTGAGGGCGGGTCGCCAGCCGATTTCTCCCTGAACGGCCAACTCACTGTATAGCCATTCGACTCCAGCCACCCTAGCCCGCTTGCAGTCGATATAATGAGAGGACTAGATTGAAAGCCTCTCCCCTCTGACCCCAAACATGTTATGGCATTTCGCGAAAGCTCCCTGGCTGTTGCACTCTGGTTGCTTTCGCGAGCCATCGCCTGGGGCGAGGATGCTGCTAGCCTTGAATTCTTCGAATCTCGCATCCGTCCGATTCTGATCCAAAATTGCTATGCCTGCCATAATTCAACTGAGGCTCGCGAGTCTGGACTGGCGGTTGACTTCCGCGAGGGACTGCTGAGCGGTGGCGATTCTGGGCCAGCCGTTGTGCCTGGAAGACCCGATGAAAGTCGATTGTTGGCGGCCATTGAGCATCGTTCGGGCGACTTGAAGATGCCGCCCAACGGCCTGCAACTCAGCCCAGAAATTCTGGCCGATTTCCGCAGTTGGATTTCCGCAGGGGCGATCGACCCGCGCGAACAGCCACCGTCCATTGACCCAAATGCTCAAATGGACGATTGGTCTAACATTCTTCAATCTCGCAAGTCATGGTGGAGCTTTCAACCAATCAGCCATGCACCACCTCCTCTTCCAGATTCCGGACTACAACCCATCGACCAGTTTATCGCTCAGAAATTGCAGTTGCTCAGCGTGCCTGCCAACCCACGTGCAGCCAACCACTCTCTGATCCGCCGACTGTATTGGAATTTGATCGGTCTACCACCCAACCTTCAAGAGTTCCATCGCTGGAATGAGGCGCTGGCAAGCGATGTGGCCATGATCGAAAAACTGGTTGATAGCCTGTTGGATGATCCGCGATTTGGCGAGCGGTGGGCGCGGCATTGGATGGATTGGATACGCTATTGCGAGTCGCACGGCAGCGAAGGTGATCCGCCAATTGCCAATGCTTGGCGGTACCGCGATTACTTGATACGATCGCTGAACGAGTCAATTCCACTGGATCAAATGATTCGCCAGCACATTGCCGGCGATTTGTTACCCGCCCAATTCCATCCCCAGACGGGGCTGAACCAAGCCTTGATCGCCACCGCTCACTGGCGAATGGTGTTTCATGGATTTGCACCAGTCGACGCTCTGGAAGAACGCGTGCGATTCACAGATGACCAGATCAACGCATTTTCAAAGGCTTTTTTGGGCCTCACCGTGTCGTGCGCCCGGTGTCACGATCATAAGTTTGACCCGATTAGTCAGGCCGACTACTACGCCCTGTTCGGCATCTTGTCCTCATGCCGACCGGGCCGCCTGACCGCCGACTCACCTGAAGCTATCTTCCAGCATCATCAGGCACTTGAAAGTATCAAGCGGCAATTACGCGATGCGCTAGTGCGACGCTGGCAAAGCGTCGTTCCCGAATTGCCTGAACGACTTGATGCTGCGCTGGATGCTGCGCTGGAAAAACCAGACAAACAGCGCACCGACGCTGACAAACGTCTGCGAGCTGCGTGGACTGAACGTCGCAAAGAGACGGTCGAGGCCCAGCACGGAAGCAAGGTGTCGCCTGCCCTTGCTTGGGATTTGAGTCAACCGGCTGAGCTATCGCAGTGGCACTGCGTCGGCTCGGGGGTACAGCAAGATCAACATCGGCAACCAGTTGGCTGCGGAGAGTTTGTCGTATCGCTGGACGGTGATCGCGCTGTGGCAGCCATGCTGAGTGGCGGAGTCTGCTCGCGAACTCTGTCTGACAAAGAGGCGGCTCGATTGAGTTCTCCAGATTTCATCTGCCCACCAGACAGCGTTCTATGGGTGCTGTGCGAAGGCGATGGGGGCGCCGCCATGCGTTATGCGGTCCAGCATTACCCCCGCAACGGCACAGTTTATCCGGTGTATCCCCTCAAACCGGGCCTGCGTTGGATGCAAAGCGACCTCAGTTACTGGGCTGGCGATAGTCTGCATGTTGAACTCACTACCTCCAGTGACGCACCGTTGTTGACGGGAGATCAGTCCCGCAGTTGGTTCCATGTTCAACAGGTTTGTGTGCTACCCACAGGCATTCGACCACCTGAACAGTCCACGCTGATCAAGCGGCTGGCAGCCAACATGGACACGATTGAATCTGCCACTTTGAGTCGCTCGACTTGGCTTGAGCAGATGTCGGCTGCGACAGAGAAGGCCATTCAAGATTGGCAACAAGCCACACTCGCGCCCGAACAAGCTGAGTTGTTAGACTTGTGCCTAGCCTGTGGAGTGTTGCCCAATGACTTGCAAAATGCGGAATGCCTCAGCCTGGTTCAGCAGTATCGCGCCGTCGAGGAGCAGGTGCTAGTTGCCACGCGTGTCCCGTGTCTAGAAGAAGCCGGCGGCCGCGATTTCCCGTTGCTCGTGCGCGGCGACCATCACTCTCCTCAGCGACCAGTGCCCCGACGGTTTCTGGAAGCCATCGATGGTCGTGCATTCGAGACCCAACAAAGTGGTCGCTTGGAACTGGCCGATCGCGTATTGGATGCCGAAAACCCGCTGACGCGGCGCGTGTTGGTCAATCGCGTCTGGCATCATCTGTTTGGTACAGGCATCGTCAGTACTCCTGATAACTTTGGCAGGCTAGGTGATCAGCCATCACACCCAGAGCTGTTGGACTGGCTGGCCAACCGATTGGTTCAGCTCAACTGGTCTCTGAAGCCATTGATCCGCGAGATCGTGTTGTCGGAAACGTGGCAGCGCAGCTCGACCCTATCGGACCACTCACTCGAGGCTGACCCAGACAATCGCTGGCTGGGTCGCGCCACTATTCGGCGTTTTGAGGCCGAGGCGCTCCGCGACGCTCTGTTAGCAGTTTCAGGCACACTTGACACAACAGCATTCGGTCCTCCTGGGCAACCCGATGGATATCGGCGGAGCATCTACCTACCGGTCATGCGCAACGCGCTGGTGCCGCTGCTGCGGACATTTGATTTTCCTGAACCATTTACGACTGTCGGACGTCGTGACCACACCAATGTACCGGCTCAGTCGCTGGCCTTGATGAATGATCCGCTGGTCTCAAAGTTGGCTGAACGTTGGGCAGGATCGGTGATTAGCGCCACCGCGGAGGAACCATCTCGAATTGTTCAAATGTTCGAGAGCAGTCTGGCGCGACCACCTTCGGCAGACGAGACCTCCGCCGCTCAAGAATTTCTGAGGACGACTCGCCAACATCTAGAAGAGAGCCGACAGCCATCAGACAATGAGATTTCTAAAGATCCAGGGCTAACTGAACTCGAACTGCGCTGCTGGACTGAGTTAGCTCGGGCTATGTTCACGCTCAAGGAGTTCATCTATGTTCCGTAGACTCCACTCAAGCTGTGCCAGCGGGCTCTGCGAACCTGGACGCTCCTCATTACACTCTCGTCGTATTTTTTTGGAACGAGGCTCGCTTGGGTTCGGTGCCGCAGCGCTGGCGGCGCTGCTCCACACACCTACAACAGCCGACGACAGCATTAACCCGGGCATCAAGGACATGGCAGTGCCCCAATCAGCAGCGCTGCCGCAACTGCATCATCCGGCTCAGGCCAAGCATGTCATCTTTTGCTACATGTCGGGGGGGGTCTCGCATATCGACTCCTTTGACCCCAAGCCTGAACTGCAGCGCTTGCATGGACAACCGATGCCAGTACCGATTCGTCGCACTCAATTCAATGACAACGGCAAGATCATGGCCAGCCCGTTTCAGTTTCACAGGGCAGGGCAGTCGGGCATCGACATCAGCGAGCTTTTTCCGGAGATTGCCAAAGTCGCCGATGAGTTAGCGGTCGTGCGCTCAATGACGACTCCTGTCAGCGAGCATGCGCAAGGCAATTTTCTAATGCACAGTGGCTTCCCATTCATGGGACACCCTAGTGCCGGTGCCTGGTGCTCATACGGACTGGGGAATTTGAACGAAAATTTTCCAAGCTACGTGGTCCTGCAATCCGGCGGAGCGGTCCCTCCGCATGGTGGAGTTAGCCTGTTCAGCAACGGCTTTTTGCCGGCGCTGCACCAAGGTTCGATTCTCAACGCCGACGCAGCCTCGGCCATCGCCAACATTCGTCCTCTGGATTCCAGCGACTGGCAGCGGCCACGCCTGAAGCTGATGCAGCAATTAGATCAAGGTTTCTTAGCCAGCGTAGGAAGCTCGCCGGAAATTTCTTCCGCGCTGGCCAACTACGAGACCGCTTTTCGCATGCAGACTTCGGTTCCAGAAGTCTGCGACATTTCAGGTGAGACGGCCGAAACACGGGCGCTGTATGGGGTTGATTCCAGCAATCCAACTCAGGCCGGTTATGCTCGTCAATGTCTGCTCGCGCGACGGCTCATTGAACGCGGTATTCGTTTTATCGAACTGAGTTGCCTGAACGAAGGCATCGGCGCGGGCAATGCACCCAATCCTTGGGATCAACATGGCGAACTTGAACGCGGCCACCGGGCGATGGCCCGCCAAGTCGATCAGCCAATTTCGGGCCTGATTCAGGATTTGCGACGCATCGGCAAACTGGATGAGACGCTGATTGTTTGGGCCGGCGAGTTCGGTAGAACGCCATTCTCGCAGGGCGCCAACGGACGCGATCACAATCCAATGGGATTCTCCGTATGGTTGGCCGGCGGGGGTATCCGTGGCGGCAGTATCTTGGGCGCGACCGATGAACTGGGATATTATGCCGTCCAGAACCCTTGCCAAGTCTATGATTTGTGGGCCACAGCCTTGCATCTGCTGGGCATCGACCACACCCGGCTCACCTACCGTTACAGCGGCCGTGATTTTCGCTTGACCGACGTGCATGGCCACGTACTCACCAGCATACTCGCGTGAGGCGATGTCGATCGGCCAAAAGTCACGGCCAGCAGCTCGCCTCGACACCATCAGTGACCATGTACGACAATCCACAATCGCGACCGCTCTATCAACAAGTACAACGCGCCAGTTGGCTGGGATTGTGCGTCAATCTGGGCTTGGGAATAGCCAAATTAACGGGCGGACTCATTGGCAATTCCTTTGCGTTAGTAGCCGATGCAGTCAATTCGTTGGGCGACGCGGTAACCACCGTTATCGTCTTGTACTCGTTGAAGGTGGCTCAGCGTCCTGCCGACCAAGAACATCCCTATGGACATACGCGAGCCGAAGGAGTGGCGGCATTGTCCGTCTCGCTGCTAATCATCATGTCTGCCGCAATGGTCGGCTGGGAGGCCTTACAACGGCTGTCGGTGCAGCACGGTGTGCCGCCGTGGTGGACGCTCTGGATCGCCGGTGCCAATGTGCTGATCAAGGAAGCTCTTTTTCGCTACAAATTAGCCATTGGCAGACGTACCGGATCGATGGCGCTGATCGCCAATGCCTGGGATCACCGCAGCGACGCTCTGTGTGCTCTGGCAGTCTTGGTCGGCTTGTCCGCCATCCGTCTGGGTGGGCCGAACTGGATGTGGGCGGATGAAACAGCCGCGCTGGTAGTGGTGATGCTCATCCTGGTGGCCGCAACCAGTTTATATTTGAGAAGCGCCAGTGAACTCATGGATGTGCAGGCCGATCCATGGCTGATAGATTCAGTGCGTCAGGCCGCACAAGCAACCTCCGGGGTGTTGGCCATCGAAAAGTTATGGATCCGTAAGTCAGGCATCGAATACTTTGTCGACATTCACATTCAGGTTGCTCCAACGCTCAGCGTCGATGCAGGCCATCACATTGGGCACACCGTCAAGAGCCGACTGCTAGATGGCTTTCCGGCAATCCGAGGCGTGCTGGTGCACCTCGAGCCATTTCATGCCTGAATGCTCCCGAACAAAGGTTAGCTCTCAGTCCAGCTTGTTCTCGATGACGACTTTAGTATCACTGGCTGCGGCGATTTGCGGAGCGGCTTGTCCAAGTCAGTCCGCTGGAATAGACGACAGCCGCTCACCGGATTCCGGTGCAGCCGCCGAAGATCTTGGCCGCAAAGCGCTGCAGCCAGTGAGCAAGAACTGCCAAATTTCCAGAGAAAACGGCAGGTTGCGACCAAGCGCAACGATTTAAAGCGGAGAGGACAGGATTCGAACCTGCGGACCGGTTTGACCCGGTCGGTTCATTAGCAATGAACTGCTTTCGACCACTCAGCCACCTCTCCGAATTCCGGTTGCTACCTTACAGAGCTCTCCCAATTCTACAAAGAGCACTCTGAACAGTTTTCCTAAAACAGTTTTCTCTGAACAGGCCACGCTGATTTCCAAGCCGGAATCGCCGACTGGTTACCATGTGGACTGCCGCTGCACCGAACTGTAGCCAACTGGATGGGAATGCACGGGCGGTGCGCTACACCGGTTGGCTGGAAGCCTATTATCTAAGCAGATTAACGAAAATCCGCAACCTGTCTTGGCCGGTTTTTTCTACAAATGCGATTGGTCAACGGCTGGCCCAACACGCTTCTCAGGGCAGATTCACCAGCCTGCAATCGTAACAATTTTTCCGTGTGTGCCTGCGTGCGTGGTAGGCCACACTGTGGTGACATCTATAATTAGGAATCTGCAATCACTCGCTTGGTTCGTCTCATGGACGTATATTGATCCAATTACTGGAAGGAATTTGAATGCTGCTCAGCAAGGTTGGGTTGCTCCTCACGTGCCTATTGGCGTCGCAGCCAACCACGATCGAATATTTCCCAGCCCAAGCGACGACACCCTCCACCGCTCAACTGGTGTCGTTGGGCTCGCGGCAAATCGAATTAACTGTAGGCGGCCAGTCACGACAAATAGCGTTGACAAGTCTGCGCAGCTTGCGATTTCCCGGGCACCGCGTCGAACAGAGTCCGTCGTCGTCGATCGTCATTCGACTGTTGGATGGTAGCCGCATTGCTCCACGTGCCGTCGTTAGTAGCGAGGCGAATCTGGACCTTGACCTGGGGCCAGAGACAAAAGTCACGCTTTCGATGCGTCAATTGGCCTCTGTCCAATTTCAGGCGCTCAGCCCGGCCCAGCAAAATCAATGGGATGCGATCATGGATTCGCGGATCAGCGGAGACACGTTAGTCTTGATTCGCTCGCCCGAGTCGCTGGACAAGATCGAAGGTTCAGTTGGGCAAATAGGGCCCGAGACAATTGAATTTGACTTTGCTGGTCAGAAGATAGCAGCACCACGTGCGAAACTGGCTGGGCTGCGACTGTTGAATCCAGCGATAGCCGCCGCAACAACCAGTGGTGTCGTCCGCGACGTTTGGGGAAATGTATGGAATGCTGCCAGCTTGGAATGTGGGGCTGGTAGCGATACCGTTACTCTTGCTTTAACTGGCGGTGCCACTGTCAACCTACCATTGCACAGCCTGCTGGAAATCGACTTTTCGGTTGGCAGCCTAAAGTACATCGCAGACCTGTCGCCGTTGGCTCACGAGCGACTGGCGGGCATGGAACTCAAGCTGCCAATCGTAGGCGGTGAGCAGTTGTTTGGCGCTCAGACTGTGCAGTTGCCCAAAGGCAATGGTCCAAGTCTGTGCTTTATTGGCAGCGGAACGGTTACCTATCGCGTGCCCAAGGACTATTGTCGATTGGAAGGTTCGGTCTATTTGGCACCTACGGGCAACCGCTTCACCGCCTGCAAGGCTCAAGTCAAAATGGAAAATGAAGTGTTGTGGGAGCAATTGTTGGAACAACCCAGGCAGAGGGTGGAATTGAACTTGGACGTTCAACCGGACACGCGCATCCAACTGAGCGTCATCCCCCAAGTCCAATTCCCGGTTGGCGACGTGGTAGTGTGGGAAGAAATACGTTTGCTGAAGTAACGGCTAACCGTTTCATCCCGTTCTTGCAAGTCTGTGCCTCGCAAATGAATGTTGACCTGTTGCCATGAATGGCCGCTTATCGAAGATTGAATGTGTGGGCCGCCTGTTCGGCTGGTTCTTGGCTGTCATGCCGCTGGCTGCCCCGTGCCAAGTTGCCTCAGCCGACCAGGCGACGGCATCGGTACCTGACCAAGTGCTGGTGGCGCAGGCTAGTCGCATTCAGATTATGCAGCGAGCGGCTGCAGCCACCGTGTCAGTTTTTGGGCTGGACGGCGGGGGTGGCGGCAGTGGAGTGCTAATCAGCCCGGACGGATTTGCTCTGACAAATTATCACGTGTCCAGCGCTTGCGGCGATCACATGCGCTGCGGACTTAGCGACGGGCGGATGTATGACGCGGTGATCGTGGGCGTAGACGCGGTGGGCGATCTCTCGCTGATACAACTGCTTGGGCGCGACGATTTTCCGACTGCGCCCCTGGGCGATAGCGACCGAGTGCAAGTGGGCCATTGGTGTTTTTCCGCTGGCAACCCTTTCGGATTGGCTTCCAACCTCCAGCCTTCGATCAGCTTGGGAATGATCAGCGGTACGGGGCGCTACCAATACCCGGCAGGCACAATCCTGGAATATGCCGATTGCATTCAGACCGATGCTGCCGTCAACCCTGGAAATTCAGGTGGTCCTCTGTTCAATCTGGCGGGTGAAATCATTGGCATCAACGGACGCTGCTCCTTCGAGAAGCGCGGACGCATCAATGTCGGTGTGGGATACGCGATCAGCATCAACCAGATCCGTACTTTTCTGAATTTGCTACACAGCGGACGTCTGCTGGATCACGCAACATTGGGCGCGACGGTGTCCTCGGACGATTCCGGCCGGGTGTTGGTTAGCAATATACTCAGTAGCAGCGACGCCTATCGGCGCGGCATGCGCTACGGAGATGAAGTCCTGCGACTGGCCGATCGCGAGGTCACCAGCGCCAATGTCTTCAAAAACATTCTGGGAACGCTGCCCAGAGAACTGCGTGTGCCGGTCGAAATTCGCCGCGCAGGACAAAACCAAACGTTGTTGGTACGACTGGCCGGCGTGCACTCAACAACCCAGTTGATTGAAATCGTGCGCATGGGATTGGACGGCGGACCACCTAGACCAGACAAGAAACCTCACCCGGAAAAACCAAAGCGCGGCGAGCCAGACAAGCATGATTCCGATGCGTCCGAGAGTCACGATTCGGCAGCCGATGAAAATGAGCCTGACAGCGAATCCAGCAGCGCTGAGCTGGCACAACTTGCACCAAACAGAAAATTAGTTCAATCCATGCTGGAACTCAGACCAGGCTTTTCCAACTACTTCTACAATCGACGTCTACGGCAACAAGTATGGTCCGAAGTGCAATCCCTGGGCGATTTTTCCGCGTCTGGCATATGGAAGATTTCTGGACGTCTAGCGGGTGAGTCTACACCCGTCGAATTAGAAATAGGTGCCGATGGCGCGGCCATTGAGTTGGGTAGCCGTCGCAGCGAATTAAGTGGTACCTTATCCGACGCAATCGCTGCGCGTAAGCAGGGCGGATTATTGGTGGCGATGCGAGCCCTGCGAGAATTGCTACTGCTCGGTCCAGAAAAGATTGGCGACTCTGTATACCTTGGTAGACTGCCAGTCTATCAAACTCAATCGCTACGTTTGGCCGAACAACCGTGGCACCATGCTATAGAAACGGGCTGGTACGACGTTCGCGTTCGCTATCATTGGGATTCGGGCAATCAGGCGATTTCACTAATTGAGGTTTATGGCGACGAAGGCGTCGATCCTGCTGAAGTCTATCTGGATCGGTACGGACCGGTGGGCGATTCGCCGAGCCATCGTTTTCCCAGCCGAATTCGACTGCAATACGGCGCGGAAATCGCATTGGCCATCGAAATAGTTCAAACAGACATCGGCTTAAAGTCTCCTGCCGACTCGGCCAGTACCGATGCAGAGGCGGCGCAACCCGCCGAGGAGTCATCACCATGAGTGGAGTCGGGTTCCGTGCAGTTCCACCATCTAGCAACGGTGGCTACTTGATCCATGATGGTTTCGGCAAGTTGTATCTTGTCGCACGTGCAGTTAAAGATTTAACGTGGTCGATTTTTCTAGGCGTGTGTCTGTGCTCGCGATGCGGACTAGCCCAAGTGGCCGAACTGGGCTCGGTGCATCAGACATCGCTGACCAGCGAACTGAAAACGGTCAAATTATATGGTGCGGGCCGAGCGGCATTGGATGCGTATCAAAGCGGATTCTTCTTCTCGGCAGAGGGGCACATCGCTACGGTATGGAGCACAGTACTGGATGTAGCCGACGTTATCGCTGTGACTAGCGACGGTCGAAGAATGCAGGCTCAGGTATTGGGTATTGATCCCAATCTTGAAATTGCTGTGTTAAAGGCCGATCAACCGCCACCAGCCTACTTTTCATTCGACGACGCGGCCGATGCGCTGCCAGGGCAGCGGGTCTTGGCCTTTAGCAATCTGTTCGGGATTGCTGCCGGCAGCGAACGCTTAAGCGTTCAAAAAGGAGTTGTCATGACGGTGACCCCCTTGCGGGCGCGGCGTGGCAATTTTCAATCGGTGTATCAGGGTCCAGCGCTAATCGTGGATGCGATGACCAACAACCCCGGTGCCGCCGGCGGCGCGCTAACCAACCTGCAGGGACAACTGTTGGGCATCTTGGGCAAAGAGTTACGCGATACTAGCGCCAATATTTGGATCAACTACGCGATACCCGTCAGCCAATTCAAGGCATCGGCAATCAGTCTAGTCGAGGGCAAGTCGATTGCCCGTGTTCAGGCGACTCGACGTCCAGCCGATCGGCCAACCAGTCTGTCGCTACTGGGTATTGGATTGATTCCCAATGTACTCAACAAAACGCCGGCGTACGTGGACTTGGTGCAACCCAGCTCGCGAGCCGCAGCAGCCGGTCTGCAGCCCGATGACCTGATTCTGTTCGTCAATTCCCGTCGAGTGCCTGCGCAAGCGTTGTTGTTCGAGGAGTTGGGCTTTATCGATCAGGGTGATTCCGTTTCGCTGATGATTCAGCGCGGCAGTGAACTCAAGGAGCTGGTGATTCGTCCATGAGTAACGTCCACAAGCAGATGCCACTGAACCGCTTGGTGCTATATGCCGTGCTGTGGGGCTGGCCCTGGACCGGATATGCTGCGACCGCGTTTGCGCAGACAACCGACGATAGCGTGATACTGCAGGCTGAACAGCAAGCGCTCCGCCAGGCCGCTGACAGCGCATCGAAGTACGTGGTGCAGATCGAAACGTTTGGCGGCCTTGATAGAATTGAGGAGCAATCTGTCGCCGAAGGTCCAACCACAGGCACTATCGTGGGTTCAGACGGCTGGGTCATCACCTCGCTGCATGCCTTGCGGCAACAACCAGCATCCATTCTGGTGGCTTTAGGCGATGGCCAGCGCGTGGCAGCCAGAGTCGTCGCCCGCGACTTTTCGCGCGAGTTGGCTCTGCTGAAGCTGGAAACCGCAGCTGTACTGCCCGCAGCTCCCGCCAGCGACCTAGGGCAGTTGCGGGTAGGGCAGTGGTGCATTGCCATCGGCAAAACGTACGACCCTCAATCCATAACTCAGTCGCACGGCATCATCAGCGCATTGGGAAGAGCATACGGACGCGCCGTTCAGACCGATGCTAAAGTTTCACCAATCAACTACGGAGGTCCGCTGGTCGACCTCCACGGGCAGGTGATTGGAATACTAGCTCCAATTGCAGCCAGTGAAATGCTGGAGGGCGACGGATCCGTTCTGTATGATTCGGGAATCGGATTCGCCATACCACTAACAGACGTTTTGCAACGGCTGCCCACCATGCAAGCTGGCGAAGACATTCATCCCGGTCGTTTGGGAATTGTCGCACGCTCGCAGAATGACCTGGAAGGTCCTGTCAGATTGTCGGGTTCAGCGCCCGGATCGCCGGCGGCTCGGGCCGGAGTCTTGCGCGGCGACGTGGTCATCCAGGCCCAGGGGATGGCCGTCCAGCGATTGGCCGATTTGCGACAGGCACTAGCCCAGACAGACGCCGGTCAGCAGTTCGAACTGGGCGTATTGCGAGACGGCAAACGCGTAACACTCAACTGCCAGCTTGTGGCGGAAATCCCGACCTATCGTCGGCGTTATTTGGGACTGCGAGTAGAAGCAGCCAGTGATGGATTGAAAGTAACGTCGGTTGCCAAAGGCTCTCCAGCAGAGCGCGCCGGACTGCGTGCCGACCAACTCTTGACGGACTGCAACGCACAGCCGCTACGAAGCGCAAGTGATTTGGCCCAATTACTGGCCGTGTCCGAACTGGGAATCCCACTAACATTGTCGGTTCGCCCAGCGGACAGCCCAGCCTCGAAAAGCGTTACTATTGAACCTCAAAGCTGGCCGGCGCAATTGCCTGAGCAAGATTGGCCAGTTATCGTCTACTCCGGTGCAGATGGGCAGCTAGACGAGAATGCGAAGGCACAAATAACCGAATTAAAACTAGCTGACATCCCCAACCAGATCGCGGCGATCATTCCTCCGGCTGTGGGCATGCGACCGCTGGGGTGTCTAATCCTCTTTGGTCAACCTGGCGAGACTGACTCAGAACGGCTCAAGAGCCAATGGGAAGAGTTCGCCAAGAACTATGGCTGGATCGTCGTTGCTCCGGCAGCGGCGGATCCGCAGGCTTGGTCGCGCGACGAAATCGAGTTGGCCGCGCGGCTACTGGCGAGGCTGGAGCAAGAGTATGTTTTAGACTCAAGACGTACGGTGATTGGGGGGATTGGTGTTGGTGGGCAGTTGGCGATCATGGCTGGCATGATGCACAGCCAGCGAGTGGCCGGAGTCTTTACACTGGGTACCGCGCTGCGGTCATTCGCACCTAGACAGCCCGGGGCACCGTTGCAAACCATGGATTTCTTGTTTGTGTCTGACAAACCTCTGGATCCGCTGGTCGAACGGCTGAATCGGCTCGGCTACGTGACTCATGCTGTGGTCGCTCCCGACATCGACACCAGCAAGTGGAATACGGTTCCGTTCGCCACACTAGCGCGCTGGCTGGAATCGCTCGGTCAGCTCTAACTCTCTGCAAACGACCTCCATGCCCTCGTCACGAAAACATACCCCAACCGCCGAGCAGCAATGGCAGCGCGCGTTGCTAGCTGGAATAACTGTATTGTTGGCTGCAGTCGGAGTCGCTGTCCATTTTGTGCCATCACTGGACGCTGGCAGTGTACGATTCATCGCGGGTACCACTTGGAAGGTGGCCGTGGTACTGGGCATCGCCTGGTTGGCGGCTCCTCAACTGGAGCGGTATGGCTGGGAACGCCTTCGCGGAACAATGCTAGCGGCTGTGGTGATAGTGATCATCTTGTATTCAATTCGCCCCCGGCTAGGCGCCCTGGCCGCCATCCTGGTTGTGTGTGGATCATTGTTAGTAGCATTGCTTGGTTGGATACGCCGATTCGTGCGGCCTTAAGTCAATTATTTTGAATTGCCACACCCAGTGTTTGAATTGCCACACTCTGGGCGTCGGCCGCCAGGGCGCCCGCAAACTTTACCGATGTTGCCTGACTGTTGTGTAAGAAAGCTGCGACCTGAGAGGTCTATCTGATTTTTCTGGCTAGACCGTCAAAATTGTAAAAAACGTTACCTGATTCCAGGATCGCTTGCCGAAACTTAACCCCGGATAGACTTCTCAACAGTTCCGGTGAAATGGTGTCTGTTTGGAAGTCGCGACCGTGCACAAAGGGGGGCAATCTTTTGATGCGCGTCGGCACATTCTGCGAAAACTGATCGCAGCGGAAGCGCGTGAGACCATGCGCTGCCGGGGGCCGATAGGCTAGGGCGGTTGAACCCTCAACGCGCACGGTCGACGTGACTAGGACTTATCTCAAGCAATAGCGACGTGGCGACACATAGCGTGCGTCTGCCTGAGGACCATTTATTCCCGCAAATACGATGCCGCCTGGCACTGGTCGACGTGAGTCCTAGACCAGTTCTGCCTTGGCAGTTGACTCGATTGTGGATACTCGAAAGCAAAGATCTTAGGAGGGGTTTCCGATGCGACGATTTCTCTGTGGCGCGTTGATGGCGTCGATTACGGCTGCGGCGCCGGCCTGGGCGCTGGGCGGAGACCGTGAGATCGCTCAAGCTGTATTGTCCGAGCTGGAACATTTCAAGCAAGCCGGGCAGCTGAAAGGATTTGACGTCAATATCCAGGTAGACCAAGGCGTAGTCTACTTATCCGGCGAAGTTGCCAATCACAAGCAGCGAACGTTGATTACGGCCGCTGCGGCCAACGCTGTGGGCGTCAATAACGTGGTCAATGATATTTTCATGCGTACGACACCTGCCACACCAACCTCTCAGGCGGTAGGTGCTGATCGTTCAAACGACCGAGTAGCTCCGGCTTCGACCAGTCCTACACGTGAAGACATTGCAGTAACCGATCTAATCTACGACAAGCTCGCATGGGCCAAGTCGGCAGGTAAGCTACGTGGATTTGAACTGGATATCAGTACGATCCATGGTGATGTTTGGCTGCGAGGCAGCGTTGCCACTGAGGCCCAGAAGACACTGGTATTGGATGTCGCTCGGCATACGCCTGGCGTGTCGCGAGTTATTGATGAAATCTCCATTAGCGGCGCAAACCGTGTGCAACCCGCTTCGGCTGACACACCTCAGTACCCGATGAGCGCTGGGGCTCCGCAACCTGTCCCGCCGTCTCCGGTACCGACCAGTCAGCGCCCCATACCTCAAGCTGCCAGCATGCCGGTCATGGGACATCCTATGCCTACAGCACCTCAACCGTTTGCTCCTAGCGGCCTGGCAAGTCATATGGTGCGAGGCGGAGCGGTTGTCAACAATCCGGCTCCCATGCAGTACGGCGGTGCTGAAATTGGTATGGGCGCTCCGCGCTACGATCAACCGAACCTGCCCAATTATGCCTGGCCTAGTTACGCGGCCTACCCCAACTATGCTGCGGTCACCTATCCGAAGCAGTACAGCCCCTCGGCGTGGCCCTACATTGGACCGTTTTATCCCTATCCACAAGTTCCGTTGGGTTGGCGCAAGGTATGCCTGCAATGGGATGATGGCCTGTGGTATTTGGACTTCACTAGCAAGTAACGAATCAGCCGTTTTGATTCGTGAGTCCGTAAGCATGTGACAAGCCTGTAACAGCCTCGAAAAAATCGCGTGACCCGTCCCGCTGACCCGGCAGACACCCAGTATTCTGCCGGGTCAAGTCATTTGCAGACGGCCAGAATTGGTTGGTTGATCTCGACGACCGGGCTAGGACTCGATGGCGGTCGCGTCTGCATTGGCAGTTGTGCCTGCCGGACGAACGCATCTATCAGGCATTGAATGACCGACGAGACAATGCAAGCAATATCCGGCAGCCACCGCCCAATACCGGATTAGCTCAGCAAAATCTGAAAAACCCGCAAGTTTTGCGCACTTTAACAACGATATAGCAATTAGATCGGAGCCAGCAGCCGATTTCGTATCTACTTTCGCATGAACCAACTGTGCATGTAGTAGAGCGGAATGTGTATTTGCCGGGTGGGCCACGGGCTGCTGCCAAACCTTCGACAAGCACTGAATGGACACGAGGGATCGTTCGATGACGCGATCATACCAGTTTTCCTTGACAATCATTGTGTTAACAGCCTGCGCGCTTACATGTAGCGGCTGCGTTGGAATCCCGCTGTTAGTGAGTCCCCACACACAGGATCAGCAAGAGCTGGATTTTCACAATCACAAGCGCTATCAGCGTGTTCCGATTCTCGGTCCGACAACAGCCGGAGGCACCCCGGTAGCGCTGGATCCGCCCAGCGATGACGAAGTGATGCAGGCACTCGAACGCGCTCGACCGGTTCGCGGCGGCATTCCGCTGCTGCACGAACGACAGCGTAATCGAGTGCGCATTGTCAAAGAGAAGATCGCCGACTACACCGATCCTCCACGATTTATTCCGTTGATCGGCATGGCCAGTCTGCATCATGCGCATTACAAGTGCACGATCTACTTTAGCGAGCGGATCATTAATGGTTGGCCAGTACCTTACACACTGGAGAACGATGAAGCTGTGGAGGTTGTGTATATCGACCACAACCACTTCCACATGTGCGGCAATCCCGAACTGGGCACCACTCCAATGCCCTAAGGCGAACTCGATCGCCCGTTCGCGGGGCCTAAGAAATTCGATTGAACGCTGAATGTCTCACCCGGCATATCAGTGCCCAAAGAACCGCTGATGCCCCGGCCTCAGCGGTTTTTTTGTTTTGTAATCGTGACTTGCGTCACTAAGTATCGTTGTGAATGTCCCCTTCGTTTTCAGAGACGTTCACCCACGAATCTCGCATGGTGCACTACAATCAAGACCAGTGAATGGGACGAATCGACTTCAACGACGCCAACACTTCGAGTCAACCTAACATGCCATACGCCGTCGTGACCGGTAGCTCCTCTGGTATCGGACTAGCCACCGCTGAACTACTTGTAAGTCGCGGGTATCAGGTAGTCATTCACGGTCATCGGAAGTTGTCAGCCCTGCAGTCGGTGGTGCAAGAATTGAGGTCGAGGTCCAACCGCGAAAGCTCCTGCAAAAATCCGAATGCAGTGCGGTGCATCGTTGCCGACCTCACCTGCCCAAGTTCATGCCGCCAATTGGTAGATGCATGCTTTCATTGGCTACCGCGCATCGACCTGTGGGTAAACAATGCTGGTGCAGACGTTTTGACCGAGCCACACCTGACTGACAATTTTGAAACCAAGCTGCAGAAGCTCTGGGCCGTTGATGTCGCTGGCACGATTCGTCTCAGCCGCTTGGTGGCCTCACGAATGATGCAGTTGTCCAGCAGCGCTGTCGCGCCAAGCATTGTCAATGTAGGCTGGGATCAGGCCAACCTGGGCATGGAAGGAGACGCTGGACAGTTATTCTGCCCAATAAAGTCGGCTGTGATGGCCTTTACGTCGGCATTTGCCCTGTCGGTCTCCCCACATATTCGTGTGAACTGCGTCGCTCCGGGTTGGATTCAGACCCAATGGGGTCGCCAACAGGCTGATGACTATTGGGTCCAGCGCGCAGTTCATGAAGCTCTGGCACAGCGTTGGGGGCAGCCCTCCGATGTCGCAGAAGCGATTTGCTGGCTTGCCAGCTCCCCTGCGCAGTTTATTTCTGGGCAAACCATTCCCATCAACGGTGGCCGCCGTTTTTATTGGCCGCCCTCCAACGACCGCACTTAGGTGAGCATTCAATGTGAATATTCCCTTAGCTACTAATAGGCGGTTTATCAGCCTGGTAAATACTTGACTTCAAACGCAGCATTTTGCTATAGCAAAGTCGTTAGCAGGGGGTTCCTTTTGCAAGCGATATGCCTGGATGCATCACCATCTCATGCGCGAGCTGCCGAAGTGTGGTCGCAGGGTACCATGCCGACTGTGGATGCTGAGTCTGCTGGCGTTTAGTTCGCTGATTGGCTGCCGATCGACGGCACCCATCCATGTCTGGCGGCCTGGCAAGGTTTCCGCACAACCCCACGCCAGAATCGCGCTCGCACCGGTCGTGGCGTCACCAGAACTGGCCGCCGCGATCGAAGCTGTCATGCTAACGCAGCGCACTACCGCACGCAGTGACTTGGCTGTCCTAACAACCCAACAATTGCTCGATGCTTCGCCAGTCCGCTTGGCATCTACAATGCCGTTGAGCAATGACCTGACGGCGCTAACAGCTGCGCGCGCTGCCGGAGCCGACATCCTGCTACACGGCGAAGTTTGCTCGTGTAACATCGACCTGACAGGCGATGTTGCCAAGCCGGAAGAATCTAGCCCCAATATGAACCAAGTTTTCTTCCAGCGCCTGGGGATTCAGTTGCAGCCAGACGCCGGCTTTCACATCCTGATGTCTTGGAATGTGTTGGATGTTTCCAGTGGAAAATCTCTGGCCTCACAACAATTCAGACTCGACTCGCGTCAAGCTACCGAGTTGTATCCTGATCTCAACGCACTTGCCGGCCAGCCTGCCAATCAGTTGCTGACCGCTGCTGCGCGCGAGTCGTGGAAGTCGATTGTGCCATCGGTCCAAAAAGACTGGGTACGATTGTCGTCCCCCTGGATACAACCGGCGGCTTGGCGAGTACAGCGCGGCAATCGCGCTGCACAACTGGGACAATGGGAGATGGCAGAGTATCACTGGCGCAAGGGGACCAACTGGTGGCTGCCGACGCCGGCTGCGCATCATAACCTGGCAATTGCCATGGCCGCGCGCGAGGATTTCCCGGCAGCCAAACTCGAGCTGCGGAAAGCGCGTGGACCACTGAGTTGGCGGTTGCCAGCGGAAACAATGATTTGGTTAGATTACAACCAACGGATGTATCACCGGGCTCATCAACTTGAAAATCCACCCGAAGGCTGGGTCTATCCAGCGCCAGAGGATCTACCAAGTACGGCACCATCTGTCCCGCTCATCGATGAACGCAAGCTGCCTTGGTTCAGTCTTGGACCCTATCGACCGTAGCAGCGATCTCGCCGTATGCCATCCAGACGGTGGCGAGCCTGCGCGTGAGCCGAACCCATCGCGGTCGAAGTTCTAAAGTTTACTACCGAACATGTTGACGGGAGGTCTTGGAACACTAGGACGTCCCCACTGGTCCCACACTTCTAAGCCCTGGACAAAGATACCGGAACCTAATCAGGCAACTGATTCGGCCCGATGTGATAGTCGTGACACTGTGTACAGCCTTGTGGCGCTCCACCTTGACGGTGGCAAGCCGTACACTGCGACTTTTCCATAGCCCGAAAGTCGCTCTGGAAATGTTGCTGTGTGGCGACCTGATGAAAGTGCAGTGCAGTTGCATCGTTGGCCTGAAGTAGTTTAACAATCGCTGTATAACCTTCCGCAGCCGCTTCATTGAGTCGATGGCAATGGCGGCAGTCGGCCGTGCCGGACAGCATCAAGTGTGGCCGGTGGTCGAACCGCGTGAGACGCTTGGCTGGCTGGCTCGATAGCCCCTTCCATACCATAGGCGAGCTAACCAGGTTATGCTGCTGGGCAGGTAAGTGGCACTGTCTGCACTCTGCCATCACGCCTGTTAACATTCCTGCGGCCACTGTCCGTAACAATGTCGTGCCCACTGCGGTGCCATCTGCAATAGTTTCTTTGCGCTCCGCACCAGCGACCAGTGCCGCGTACTGCAACCAAGCGGCAATCACCGGATCACCGTGCCCGCTAGCCATATAACGTAAGGCAAACAGTTGAGAATCCAAATACCAACCTCCGGCGAACAGGTGCTTCGCACCGATCAGCTTGGGCACTTTGGTTGACTTCGTATCACTGCCTTCTCCGGGTACAGCGATTGCCGGCTCTTGCGAGGTTTCAGGTGACGGGGCGTTTGGCGGGACGCCTTGCTGCCGCGAGCGCTCATTCAGCGGTTGGCTAAGCAATTCATGTACAGATTCTGTAGTATCCGAGCCCGCGTCCAGGATATCTGTTGGCGCTTGCTGGCTCGATTTACCCGACTGCTGCTGGTACTTGAGACCTTGCGTCGAAGAACCTCGCAATAAATCCTCTGGGGACTCGTTGTCCTCAGCGTCCTCCAGCAACAACAAATCTTGGAGCCCCACCAGCCGCACTGGTACCTGCGACTGTTGGATACTGGCCAACGATGAGTGATCA
The DNA here is from genome assembly GCA_019636385.1 of Pirellulaceae bacterium. Taxonomy (NCBI): domain Bacteria; kingdom Pseudomonadati; phylum Planctomycetota; class Planctomycetia; order Pirellulales; family Pirellulaceae; species Pirellulaceae bacterium. The sequence continues at coordinate 68,212 of JAHBXT010000008.1, forward strand.
CCGAACCAATGCGAATCTACGTGCCGAAATAGGTCTGGAGGCAGTCCAACGACCATCGCTTCTACAAGACTGTTCTCCGAAACGCTGAGTTGTCGCCCCAGGACTTCGGTGGCGGTCACCACGAGTCGGCGCTGCCAAGCGGATTGACCTTCCACTGCGGTTTCTAATAGCAATCGGCGCAGGCCAGCCGCAATCGTCCGCATCGCAGCAACTTGGTTGGGATTTGATGGCGTGGCTTGACTCAAATCGCCGTGGGGAAAGGTTGCCAAGGCTGACGCAACTTGCGGATCACTAGCTAACAGCGCCCACAGCGGAAAGCTGATCACACCGTCGTAGCCATATTGTGCGCCTTGGGGCCACTTTGCCAGTTGAGGGTCGCCAGACTGGACATCAGAGCGGTGCAAGCTGGGCAGTTGTAGAATCGCCCAGCCGTCGGCTGCAGCGGCGCGCAAGGGTTGGTCGTGACAACTGGCGCAGGCCGCCTGAAACGAGACCGTTCGAGTCACATCGACACCACCTCCTAAGTTAACCTGATGACATATCTTGCAATCGTATGTAGTGTTCTTCTGTGCGAAGTATTTTTCAAAATGGGCTCGATGATCAAAAGCGATACGTCGCTCGCGTTGCTGCGGGAATTGAGTAAATTCCGGATGATCGGCGCTGAAGCTGGTAAACCGCTGTTGATGGCATGACTGGCAGCGAACATCCGTGATTGCCTTTAAGTCGTGACCGCTCCCCTGATGTTCCGTATGACACTGGGCGCAACGTGTAGTCTCAACTTTAGATAGGTGATTCAATGGGCTGGATGTCGCCGCCACATTCACATCTATTGGATTCAAGTTTAAGGATCGTGCTGCAACCAGCTTTACCAAGACCTCTGGCGGCAAGTCGTGTGGATTTCCATCGACTGCCGCAGGCATCGTCGCCGCGTGGCATTTCATGCACAGTTGCTCATGCGTCACAGTGGTCGTAAACAACTGCGTAGGTGGATGGCACAAGCTGCATCGTTCGTTTGCCAGAGTGTTTTCCAAAATCTGTGCGTGCGGCGTAGACAAACCGCCAGGCACGAATGGCGCCTCGCTAACCGGCAAGGCCATCCAGACCAGCAACACGCCGCTAGCCAAGATCGCCAGATTTAGTGCCAACGAATTTCGACGATACCAGACGTTTTTGATCGGCAGGCATGGTTGATAATCTTGGCGGTCCTCCTCGCAACCAGAATGCTTGAGTTGGCTGACAGGACACTGGCTGGCTCCGGTGCAACTGGTGGCGCATGCTTTGTCGCCACACTGTACAACCCATTGCTGTTGGCAGCACTGACCCGAAGCTGTCGGTCCTAGTGCACACGATGTCCCAAGTCCACTGAGCCCACATTGATATGGCGCGGCAGGATTGGGACGCGGTCGATTCACCCCCGCCCAGTCGTGTTGATGTGGATTGGGAGTTGGCTGATTCATAGCATGACTCCCGAAAATCGCCATACAAGAACGACGTGAACCGCGATCAAGATCACCAGCGTCCAAGTGAGCGAAAAGTGAGTTGCGTACAGCAGCCGCAATCTCAACTGCAGCGCTTGGTGGTAGTCGAGATCATCCTTGGACTGAACAAGCAGCGACAATTTACGACGAAGTCTTAAGCCTTCACGGGCCAAGTAGCGATCCAAATCCTCAAGTTCACGCAACAGTTGCCTCCGCAGCAGCCCGGTCGGTATCAGACGGTAAAGCCAGCCGCGCGGAGTGTGAAAATATGTAACGAGACGACGTTGATAATACTCAGACAAAGTAGCGCCTTCGCCAACACGCGTTGAGCTGAGCGCGAGTTGATGCGCATCCTGAGCGACGGCCAATTGCAATCCGGGAATCTGTTCCAGTGCGTAGTCGCGTTGAATGGCCGCTAACCGCTGCGGAGTTCGACGGTTCATAACTGCCAACACCATGCCACTGGCGGCTACAAATGCGAAGCAAGCCGCCAAGCACATTTCGAAAGTGCCACCCGTAGGCCAGCCCATGTGCATCAAAAAGACTACGCTGGCCAGTGTTCCTGCGTACATGTGCCACTGCAACCAGGCGGACACGGGCCCCAGTCGCAGCGCAATCCATTGTTTGCGAACTGACAACAGATATAGGCTTGCCGTCGCCAACAACAGCACGATCCCAGAGAATGTGGATTCATCACCCAATCGTCCAGCAGTCCATCTCAGCCCCAGCACTGTCAGGACAACAGCGGCCAGCGTAATGGTCAGCGAGCGAATTCGGCGCGAGCTGTGCATCAAGCAGCCCTCCGCTGCAGATGCTGGCTGAGCTGCTGTATATCCGACAGATTGATGCGTACCAGGGCGTCATGCGGACAGGCGGTTTGACATGTAGCCTGACCGGGACCATCAGCGCAGAGATCGCACTTGGAGGCTTGCACAATCGGTTGACCGGTGGCTTGATCGACTCTGGCTCTGCCGCGATGATCTTTAGAAACCACCATGCGTATGTTGCCATAGGGGCAACTCTCAGCGCAACTCTTGCAACCGATGCATGAAGCTGCACTAATTTTTGCCAATCCGGTTTGCATGTCGCGATGGATGGCCCCGGTGGGGCAGCCAATCATGCACACCGGATCTTCGCAATGCATACAGGCTTGGGCAAACATCCAACGACCATACTGTGGGCCTTGACGAACGAATACAGGAGTTCCACCGTGTGTTGTCGCACAAGCCCTGACACAGTCATCGCAACGTGTGCAGCGCGTCATGTCGATCATCATTGCCTGACGACCATTCATGAGGCGCTGCTCGACTAGAAACTCTAATAATCCTGTCTCGATTGCAAAATGATTGCTCGCCAGTGGAGCGTCCAGGACGGGCTGTCCATACTCGTAGCGCGGCGACTCGATAGGCGGCAACCGACTCTCTTTGCGGATGTACGGTAGAACGTGATCCACCACGACCTGCCTGGGAATACACAGCAAGTCGACATAGCCAATCGCTCGAAGCGACTCTTGATAGGGCAGGGGAGGGCAATGGGCGGCGTAGCAGGCGTTGTGCGTCAGTTCAGCCAGCCCAAACATCTGGCCCTTACCAAGATACGAGAGCGTGCGATGGCCGGCTCCTTGTCGGCGACTGAGCCGTGCGAAGCCACTGCGTACAATCCACAACGCACCAGCGTATTGCCCTTCCTCGGCAACCAGCGGCTCGGCAGCAATGCGCTGGCTGGCGACTTGCGTTGCTTGGCGACGATATTTGGCATACCACTCCAACTCGCCGAACTGCTCCAATCGCGTCGCAGCGACGATTTGATCTAGATTCTTGTCAGGAACAAAGCGAAAGAGCGGACTTTCACGCAGATGCGACTTGAGAACCTCCGCACGATAACGCTCGTCCAGCAGTTGTCGAAACGCAGGATCTTGCCGCAACAACTTCAAGCCCTGCCAGCGAATTTCCAATACGAGGCATTTATTCTCGGCGATCGCAGTGAACTCGCGAGGCGTGCGAGTCACTGCGGCCATTTCTCCAAACAGTTCCCCAGGCCCAACTGCTGCCGTCTGGTGGGATGACAGCACGCCAGGAATGTCTTGCAGATAGATACGACTTGTCCCACGCGTCTGGCGCAACGCCAGCCGAACGGGCTGTTCCTGGCGTCCACCTGTGCTGGAATTTCGCGGTTGTGAACGAGTTCTCTTTTGTGCACGTCTATCCTGGCGCCCGGCCACAGCTAGCCGGGAGAAGCCTAGCCATCCCAGCCCCCCAGACCGTTTCTGTCGAAATTGACGGCGACGCTGCAATTCTTCGTCAGTTAGCAATCTAGTCAGTAGAACACGCACCTGTCCGTCCAACACAAGATAGGCTGAACCGCCGTATTGCCCCTCACGAAATACCATGTCGCCTGGCTCAAGTTGCAGTAAACGACAATCATTCCGCAGAATATCAGCTAGCGGTGCCTGCTCGGAAAACCTGCTCGCATCCATCTGCGAGAACGGCGACAGCCGCATCAACCAAGCGACCTGCGTCGCGTCCATACTTTCATCCAGAGGATGATCCCAACGTTGAGGTCGGCTGGTATGGACGGTAGTTGTCGACATGCTTGTACTGAATCCATTCCATCTCAATTTAGTTGGACATCACCATGAATTGGCTGACCTAAAGCTGACTACTGCGATGTCGGCAACACGGGAAGCGGCACTGATGAGGACTGCGGATTCGAGGTGGGCTCGGGCGATGGTTGCTGCTGATGGCTGGCTTGTTGTACCACTTCCTTGGAGGGCGACTTTTCAAAAATGCGATTGGAAAGATACTTCTCTAAATTGTCGCTGGGCTTAAGCTCCGGCGTCGTTGGACTCGCCAGTACGCGTGAACCGGCAAATTCCGTCCCACTGCGTATTGAGCCACGTTGAAACGGTCCAGCTCCTAGTATCCACGTCGCTTTGGAATCGCTATTGGACTGAGCCACCCCACTTTGCCAAAACGCCTCACGGGTATCTCGGTAGTAGGCAAAAACTGCGATCCTGGCCGCGCCCATGCGATCTTCCTTGCGCGCAAACGAAATCTCTGGAATGGGCGGCAACAGTGGAGTACCCGCAACGGCGGACGAGGCGGTAGCAATGCTGTTGCTAGCAGGGATGCCGTAGGTCACATCATGACCGTCGATCCCCAAGGCACCAATTCTCGGTTCGGCAATGATTTCGGCTTCATCTCGGTTCTCCACCAGCAGAACGCCAGCGGCAAACATCTGTTGGCGCAATGAACTGAGAACGTAGTTCGAGTCAATTGCCAGCGGCTGAGCCACAGGCGAGACTGTGGTAATCGGCTTATTAACGAATGCTGAGTCTAAGTAAACCTTTCGATGTGCAAGTTCGCTGAAATCGAGCTTAGAAATGGTTGCATCTACCGCATTGCTCATCAGCAATTGCTCGGTGGCGGTATTCTGCTTGGTAGCCCCGCAGCCCAAGCACAAACACAGCCATGCCCCACCCACCAACCGCAATACAGCCAACGCTCGTGGTGCGCCATAACGCAGAATGCGCAGACTGGGCCACGGGCCGCTAGAATCCTGAATGGACTGTGAGTTAATCATAGCCCTTGGCTAATACAGGATCACCTACCAGCAGGACAAGATGTCTAGCCGGCCACTTAATGCTTGCAAAGCCTTTCAGTAGACTCAAAATCTCGGACAAAACTCGTATCGGTGGTACCAGCAGTGGCATTGTCGCTGATGGTCGGAGTAAGCACCGACTCATACACTCAGCAACGCGCCGCAGTGATTTACCTTCCTCACCGCAATTGTTCGAGCTGCTGGACAGCGCCCAATAGCATTTCGGCGGCTTGATCGATTTCCGTGGCGGTGGTAAACCGCCCGAGACCGAATCGTAGACTGCTGCGAGCATGATCTTCGCTGAGCCCGAGTGCGCGCAGTACGTGGCTGGGTTCAGGATTGGCACTGGTACAGGCACTGCCACTACTGATGGCTAGCTCCGGTGCGTGCATCATTAGACTCTGCCCTTCGAGCGGATAGAAACAACAGTTGAGGTTGCCGCTCAAACGCTGCGAGTCGATCAATGGTGGCCCATTGAGTTGCAATTGGGGCATGGCTTGCAACCGCTGGTAAAGCTGATCGCGTAGCTGACCAATGCGACGTTGATCTTCTGACAAACTGGCCAGCGTGCTGCTGAGTGCTACCTGCATACCCACAATTCCAGGCGGATTGAGCGTGCCGGAGCGCAAATTGTGCTGCTGGCCACCGCCCATGATTTGCCCTTGCAGCCGTACCATGCGCTCACGTCGTCGAACGAACAAGCCACCCGCGCCTTTGGGGCCATAAAACTTGTGTGACGAAAAGCTCAGCAGGTCAACATCCAGCCGATCCACGTCAACGGCAATGCGGCCAACGGCTTGCGAAGCGTCGGTGTGCAGATAACAGCCTCGCTTCCGGCAAATTTCTGCAATCTCCGCCATCGGCTGCAGCACACCAATCTCGTTGTTGGCTAGCATGACGCTGACCAGCGCCGTCTGGTCATCCACTGCATCGGCCAATCGCTGAAGATCAATGCGGCCCGGTGTGGAACTCGTCTGGCCATCGACCGGCAGCAGATCCACTTGAAAGCCTTGCTGTGACAGGCGGTGCAGTGGGTCTAAGATGGCTTTGTGTTCGGTGACAACACTCACGATCTTTCGCCTTTTTTGGCGCGGATGCAGCATCACACCTTGCAGCGCTAAATTATTGCTCTCAGTAGCGCCGCTGGTCATCACCAGCTCATCCGCCTGGGCACCGATCAACCTAGCCAGCTCCACTACGGATGACTGTACGATTTCGGCAACCTCGCGCCCGGCCTGGTGCGTTAGGCTGCCGGGATTGGCGAACTGCTGCTGAAATAGGGGCAGCATGGCCTGGAGCGCCAGTGGGTCCAAGGGCGTCGTGGCGTGGTGATCAAGATAGATCATGGCGCATCAGAACAGGTTGACCAAACATAATTGGCTCCAAGTCTCAAAGCGGTCCAGCTCCGATTTTAGATCGCTGACGCATGCAAATCCACTTTCGGTCAAATGACTTTCGCGAGCCCTTGCGTTTGGCGACTGCAATACCAGGCGATGGACAACTCCCAGGTGGACCCGACCTACCGGACTGGTGTCGTCATAAATGAAGCCGACTAGCTCTTCCTGGTAATCTGACTCGATAATCGTCTCTTCGGTCAATTCACGCATCATGCCGCTGCGATACAGGTCTGCACCAGTTGCATCTTCGCGTGAAATATGACCGCCTATGCCTAGGCTGCGCAGAGCGTGCAAACGTTTTTCACCTTGGCCAGAACCGCGCGTGTATTGAAATACGTGTGGCGAACCGTCGATGTGCGTCTGCAAGATGATGTAGGGGATCAACTGCTTGAAGCTCGGATCGTCTTCGACGCTGCTGCGCGGACGGAATTCCATGTAGTCCGGATTCAGCAGCGCTTGAAACGTATCTGGACAGAAGGGCCGAAACCCATAAAACTGGCCCAATAACTGTAAGCGAGTCTCGGGAATAACCAAAACGTGCTCTTCCGACATTCTTGACCCCCCTGGACGACACTAGACGATCAACATGCAATCGCCATAACTGTAGAACCGATAGCGCTGCTGAATGGCTGTATGATAAGCCTCCATCGTCAGTTCATGGCCTGCAAATGCGCAAACCAGCGCCAATAAAGTACTACTGGGCAGGTGAAAATTAGTCATCAGCGCATCGAGAGCGCGGAATTGATAGGGTGGGCGAATCAGGAGATTCGTCTGCCCAGACCAAGCCTGAAACGCTCGTCCGTGAACCTGGGCGGCACTCTCGAGCACCCGGGCTGACGTCGTGCCTACGGCGATGATTCGACCGCCGCTGGATCGGCACTGCTGCAATTTGGCAACTGACTCGGAGCTGAGTTCACCCCATTCGCTATGCATGACATGCTGACTGAGGCGAGCGGCAGCGACCGGACGAAATGTTCCCAGGCCAACATGCAATGTCACCGGAACGGTCTGCACGCCTTGATGCTGCAAGTGGCGAATCAAGTCGGCAGTAAAATGCAACCCGGCGGTTGGAGCTGCGACTGAGCCTGGCTGATCCGCATAGACTGTTTGGTACCGCTGTTGGTCACTATCGACCATTTGACCGTCGCGAATGTAGGGTGGCAGTGGAACTCGACCATAGCGCTCTAAGAATTGCGCAAGTCCAACGTCCGACTCGATAGGACGCACCGCCAAGTGTCCGTGTCCTAAACTCGACAACACGGTCAAAGCGGGCGCCAAACGACCTTCACGGTCTTGCAGCGAAATGGACTCGCCAGCATTCAGATGCCCGCGCGTCTTGCTCAACAGCTCCCAGACTCCCGGTTGATCCTCGCGTAGAAACAAGCCTTCCCAGCGCCCGCCGGTGGCAGTACGAATTCCAACCAGTCGCGCCGGAATGACTTGGGAATTATTGAGCACCAGCGCATCGCCCGGCTGAACCAGTTCGGGCAAATCGCGCACGTAATAATGAGAAATCTGGCCTGATTGTCGTTCGAGCAACATCAGCCGGGCATCAATACGATGCTCGGTGGGATATTGAGCGATCAATTCTCGCGGCAGATGATAGTCGTAGGCCTGGATGTCATCCAAGTCTACATGGCTATCGTGCATGTGCGTCTGCCCCCTGAATTAGATGGCTCAGCTGAAGCCTCGACGCATACCAACGCGAGAAAACTCATCGCTGCGGCGCCGGTACTCAATTGGTTGCGGCGACTGGCCGAGGCATACTTTCTACAACGCGATCGACCAGCCCGTAAGAAACAGCTTCTGCGGACGACATAAAGCGATCGCGATCCGTGTCTCGCTCGATGGCTTCCATGGTCTGACCGGTGTGCTTGATCAGAATCTCATTCAGTTTTTGCTTGATGCGCTTGAACTCTGTTGCGTGAATCAAGATTTCTTCTGCGGTTCCTTGCATGCCAGCCAGCGGTTGGTGAATCATGATACGTGCATTGGGCAAAGCGAACCGCTTCTGCTTGGTACCGGCAGCCAGCAATACAGCGCCCATCGAAGCTGCTTGGCCAATGCAGTACGTGGCTACGTCGCAGGACACAAATTGCATGGTATCGTAGATGGCCATGCCCGCAGACACACTGCCGCCGGGAGAATTGATATACAGGTGAATGTCGCTTTTGGGATCATCCGACTGCAAGAACAACATCTGCGCCACCAGCGCGTTGGCCACTTCATCGTTCACCTGGGTCCCTAAGAAGATGATGCGGTCTTTGAGCAATCGGCTGTAAACGTCGTAGACCCGCTCTTCGCGACCACTTTTCTCGATTACGTAGGGAATACTGGGCATGTCAAAACCTGTCGGTTGAAAATGTCATCAGGACCAAGCACCGAACTGTCGGCAGCTCGCATCTGCCAACCGTGGCACCGCGCAAAAAACTACGAACTACTGCCTTCGGTAGCCTCGACGGGCGGCTTGGTGAGTATTTCGTCAACCAAGCCGTAATCCTTGGCTTGTTGGGCCGTCAAGAAAAAGTCGCGGTCAGAATCATGGGCAATCTGTTCGGAAGTCTTGCCGCAAGATTCGGCCAATATCTCGTTGAGCAGCGAACGGTAGCGTAGGATTTCATTGGCTTGAATCTCGATATCCGAAACTTGGCCCGATACGCCACCAGCCGGCTGGTGAATCATGACTCGCGAATGTGGCAGGCAGAATCGCTTGCCCTTTTGTCCGCCAGCCAACAGTACCGCCGCGCCGCTAGCCGCCTGACCAACGCAGTAGGTAGACACCGGACAGGAGAGAATCTTCATCGTATCTAGAATCGCCAGGGTAGCAATGACGTCACCGCCCGGACTGTTCAAGTAGAAGTGAATATCCTTGCGGCGGTTTTCGCTCTGCAAGTACAACAACTTCATCACCACCTCGTTGGCGTTGCCCGTATAGATCTCTCCCTGCAGGAAAACGATCCGGTTTTCCAACAGCAAATCGCCCAAAGTCAATTGGCGCTGACGTTGATAACTCGTGGCAGCGTACGAGGCCGAGACATGGCCTGCTTGAACATCCAGTGTCAATTTAGTCTTCCTTATCTTTCTCCGGCAGCTTGGCAGCTCCCGGCAATTCAGGCGGAGCGTTATCGTGCTTGGCTTCGGGAATTATCGCGAAATCTCCGGCGATGGTAAAGTCGATATCGCTACTGTCCTTGCCCAGCGACTTAAAGAATTCGGTGTCCTGTTGATCTTGTAACTGGGCTGCCTCAACAACCTTCTCGATGACCATCCGCTCGACAATTTGATTACGGAGAGCATCCATTTGTCCAGATTTCTCCAGACGAGCCCGAATTCGGCGGGGAGTACTATCGCTCTGCTCGGCGATCAGACCAATTTCGCGATCGTAATCCGCCTCAGATGGCTCCAGCTTGAGGTCTTCGGCGATCTTTTCCAAGACAAAGTGTTCTCGAAGGGCGGCGATCGTTGATTCTCGAGCGTTCATTCGAGCCATGTTGACGTAGCCGGTAATGTCGTCTTGGGAAATGCCGCTACGCTGCAACTCCAGGATCATGCGCTGAAGCTCGCGGTTGGTTTGGCTACGAACCAGCGACTCAGGCAATTCCCAGTTGGCACCCGCAGTCAACATTTGCACGATCTGTTTACGCAACGACTGCTGCTGGCGATAACCAAACTGCTGCTGCAACTCGGTACGAACGAAATCTCGCAGTTCGTCGGTACTTTCAAATCCCAACTTATCCAACTCGGCAGGACCAATTTCGTCTACGTTGACCCGTCGAATTTCAACGATCTCAAACTGGGCCTGAACTTCCTTTCCACGCAACTCTTCATTGGCAGCGGAATCGGAAATCTTCAGTGTGGTAGTGAAACTTTCGCCCTCGTGCTTGCCACAGATCAGCTCGTCAAACCCAGCGACCTGAGCATCGCCGAAACACAACCGCTGGCGGACAACAACCTTCTCTTCGTCAAAACTACTAATGTTCCGGCCTTCGTATGAAAACTGACCGTTGAGCGTTACCGAGTCACCGCTTTGACAAGCTCCATCCACAGGCTCGCCAGGCAAGAATCGGGCTAGCGTCCATCTCAAGCGTTCTTCAAGATGGCTCTCGGTGACTTCGCACACTGGTCGCTGCAGCTTGAGACCTTCCCACTGAGGAGTCTCAAAGTCTGGGCGAACCTCGATGCGAAACTGATACACAAAATCGCCTTCTTCAGGCAATTGAACCGCTTCAAAATCAAAGTCCGGCTCGCCGATCGCAGAAAAATAGTCGCCTGATGTTACCTTCTGGAGACTATCCATTACCAGCGAGCTTTTCACCTGCTCGGCGACTTGCTCCTTGAAGCGGCTTTCCACAAGCTTGCGAGGCGCTTTGCCGGCCCGAAAGCCAGGCAACTCGGCCTTAGGAACGATATCATCGTACGAATCGCGACGATAACGTTCGACCTCGGCTCGCGGAACGGTGACCACCACATGACGTTCGCAAGTTGATTTCACCTCGACCTTGACGTCCAGCGTCAACTCGGGCTTTTCGTCGGTGGTTGACTCAACATCAGGATTCGTGGTAGCCATGGCTGGATCACTCCATCAAAACAAATAACGGCAGGCTGGTGAGAGCGGGCGATGGGATTCGAACCCACGACAACAACGTTGGCAACGTTGTGCTCTACCAACTGAGCTACGCCCGCGATTTCGACTTCTGTCTACCCACTGCGGGAGACTTGAGACTTGAGTCGATTTCCAGCCTGCCGTCCAAAATTCGGTATGTCTTAACTACTTGCTGCGGGATACAATCCCTTAGACTTTTAAGCCGCTAGCGATCCAAGCTGAATTTTGGTAATTCCTGCCACTGCCAGGCGCGCTTAATCGGCTTGATTGGTTCAATCCGAACTAACAAATCGAACCGGCCAACGCGAACTCGCAGTTCTACTCGTGCCGCGTCAGTTGTCGAGAATTATAAAGCTCGGCTTTGACTACGCAAGACAGGTTTAGCGTTCTAGTTCGGCTGAAAACGGAGACCAAAATCAGTGAATCGACCTCCATTTACTCAATCTGTACCCTTGAGCCGTCCCCCTGCGAGTTGGCTTTCCCGATCCAGTTGGCGTTTCTTGCTTTTTCATACTACGCCAGTATTAAGATCACTGATTCAGGCCTCAGCGGCACGGCCAAAGGTTGGGCTCTCCGCTGCCGCTTGTCTAGCTTGGCTGGTTTGCCTGGTGTCGGGTGGCTGGTGCATGGCCGGACTGACCTCCTCGGAGGTCGTCGTCGTCGTCAATGGTGGCTCGCTGAACTCGCGGACGCTGGCCAATCATTTTGTCAAACTGCGGGGCATTCCGTCGGCCAACGTCATCGTCTTGAAGGACGTTCCCAATTCCGAGTCCACCACGGCTGAAAAATTTCGTGAGCTGATTCTCAAGCCACTGTTCAGCGAATTGACTCAACGCGGCTTGGACAAACACATTCAGTGCGTCGCCTATTCTGCGGACTTTCCGACGTCGATCGACATCAAGAATGACTTGGGCAAGTTCAACGATTCACGTCAAATATATACCCCGGCTGCCTCGATCAACAGCATGACCTATCTGTACGAACTGAGCCAGACAGCCAATCCCTTGTATGTAACAGCCGACATCAATTTCTATGCGCGGCAGCCGATGGAGCGATATTTTGAGAATCCGGCCGGCGGCGCGATTGAAGATGAATGGAAAGCCATCCAGTCTTCCATTCGCCAGCGAAACCACGAGGAGGCCGCCAAACAGTTAGTAGACTTGGCTCGAAAACTGCCAGCCCAATTCCCGCTGCACTATTTGGCGGCCGCTCAAGCTGCACTCGCCAAGGAGCCGGAAACCGCCATTAAATTGCTCGAATCTGCGATCAATGCGGGCTGGAATTCTCGGGGCTTTCTGAGACGCGATGAACGTTTCGAGTCACTGCGTAACCGTGATGATTATCAACTCCTGGAATTAACCTTGGATGATGACTTAGGCAAATGGCAGCCGACCGCCGGCTTTAATCAGCGCGTCTTCTGGGCACCCAACGGCGTCATGCTTCTGCCCAATGCCGAAGGAAAAGCTCCTGGTATGCGGTATTTAATGAGCATTGTCTTGGGTGTTACCCGAGGCAGCGGCAACACGCTGACCGAAGCCATCGCGGCCCTGAAACGCTCCGCAGCAGCCGACTTCACTCATCCCGAAGGTACCTTTTACTTCTGCTCGACAGATAACGTTCGCTCAACTACCCGCGCGCCACTGTTTGCCGACGCGGTCGAGGAGCTGAAAAAGCTAGGCTTCGACGCCGAGGTGGTCCGCACCCCGCTGCCCTTGAAGAAGAAGTCGATGCTGGGAGCACAATTTGGTGAAGCCGTGTTTGACTGGGCTAAATACGGAAGCACGTTAGTTCCGGGTGCAATCGCCGATAATTTGACCAGTTTTGGCGGAGCGCTGACTCACCCCAGCCAAACCAAACTAACCGAACTGATCAAAGTCGGAGCTGCCGGCAGTTGCGGTACCGTGATCGAACCTTATGCCTTGGCGTTCAAGTTCCCAACCCCATATCTGTATGTCCACTATGCACAAGGCGCCTCGCTGGTTGAGGCATTTTACCAAAGCGTCAGCGGTCCGTATCAATTGCTGATCGTGGGAGACCCTCTATGCCAACCTTTTTCCAATGCCCCGCAGGCATCGTTGGACAGCAGCCTGCGAATTTTGGAAAGTCCGGGTTCCGTTCAAATCCAACCCGATCTAAGCGGCCCGACGTACGATGACTGGCTGCAACTGCCTGCCCCCCCTGCAAAGCGGACTGCTGCCCTGGCCCCATCCCGCCTTGCGTTCCAAGTCGATGGCTCGGCCCCCACAGCCGCAACAGCACAGCCGAGCTACAACTTGGATATGCGAGACTTCTCGCCTGGATACCACGAAATCCATGTCATGCAAATTGCCGAAGACCCTCTCAATCAGCGGTCCAGTCAGATGTTGCCTGTTTGGATCGGGCCCGTTGATCAGGTCAGTCTGAGTGTCGCTGCCCCAAGTTCCGCTTCACAAGGCGATAAACCATTGGCTTCAGACAAGCCGACCGCCTCTTTGCGCTCCGGTCCGATCCAGCTAACGGTGCAAGCGCCAGAGCAATCTAGTCAAGTCACGGTTTGGCACCATTGGGAACAGCTAGTCAGCCTGGAAAATCCCAGCGGTACACGCCATGAGTTATCAGTCGATCCCGCCAAGTTAGGTATGGGACCGGTTCGATTGCAAGCCAAAGCGCAGACTGCGGAAGGAAAATGGATTGCCAGTATGCCGGTGTGGGTCGAAGTGACACCCTAACCGTCACTCTTGGCCAGAGACCGACCCATACATTGTGGTGCGCTGGGGAGAGACCTCAAAATCCAGTTGGCATCTCGGCTATCGCGCAATCGGTCGTTAGAATCTGACATGATCGACGGATATTGAAGTCAGCCGCGCTTTTTAGGAGCTTCTCACGCGATGGCAACAACGGATTCTCGCAAGCAGAAGTGGCGCGATGGCTCGCAGCGCCGCGATCAACCCATTCTGGACCGTCAGCCGCCGTGCGATCTGCAAGCGGAAAAGGCGGTGCTGGGCAGTATCTTGCTGATGCCCGACGTGTGTGACGAGTTGGCCTTGCTGCTGCGCGCGGATGATTTCTACGACGACGCCCATCGCAAGCTGTACCACCACATGATGGCGATGGTCGAACAGCAGCAGCGTCTAGACATTACGCTGCTGGTCAATCGACTCAAGACCGAAGATGTTTATGAAGCCGTGGGTGGTAGCGCGTATTTGGCCGAACTGGCCAATAGCGTGGCCAATGCAGCTCATGCGATCTACTACGCTGAAATTGTTAGTCAAAAATCGACGCTGCGAGGCTTGATCGACGTCAGTACAGAAATCCTACGCGAAGCCTATGACGCTACCGCCGATCACAAGGGATTGCTGGAAAAAGCAGAACTTCAGGTATTGAACATTCGCCAGGACGGCAACAAGCGGTCCGCTCCCAGCATCGGCGAACTACTGACGGTGGCCATGGAGCGCATCGATGCCCGCATGAAAGGCGACGCAGCCTCGGGCAGCATCGACACACACTTTGTCGGATACGACCATCTTTGCGGCGGTTTTCATCATGGCGAACTGATTATCTTGGCTGCCCGCCCCAGTATGGGAAAGACGGCCTTGGCACTGAACATGGCGGAAAATGTCGCACTCATCGGACGTCAACCGGTCCTGTTCGTCAGCTTAGAAATGTCCGGTGTTGAATTGGCTGACCGCATGCTGTGCAGCGTTGCGCGCGTCAACGGAAATAAACTTCGCACCGGCACCATTAGCCACGAAGACCGCCAGCGACTGGTTCGCAAGGCCATGGAAATCAGCAATGCACCGCTGTTCGTCGACGATACGCCCAGCCGAACCGTCAGCGAAGTTGCCGCCGTGGCTCGCCGCATCAAGCAGCAACAAAAGTCTTTGGGACTGATCGTGATCGACTATTTGCAATTGATCGAACCAGATAATCCCAAGGACCCGCGGCAGGAACAAGTCGCCAAAATCGCAAGACGACTCAAGGGCCTCGCCCGACAACTCAAAGTGCCGCTGCTGTGCCTATCGCAATTGAACCGACAATCCGAAGAAGGGAAAGACCATCGCCCCAAACTGAGCCAACTGCGTGAGTCAGGTGCCATCGAGCAGGACGCTGACGTGGTAATGTTCGTCCACCGCGAAGAATACTACCATCGTGGCGACGAAGCGTTGCCGTATGCTGGACAAGCCGAGCTGATTATCTCCAAACAGCGTAACGGCCCCATCGGCGAGGTTGAATTGACGTGGGAAAAGGACTTCACACGCTTCAGCGATCGGGCTCCAGATCGCCACACCGAATTCGACAACTACGCCACCTTCGAATCGCCAGGCGGATACTGACCGACCTGCGTTCCAATCTGGTTTTCGCTGCTGATTGATGTTGCCACCCTCGCCAGGCGGTAGTTTTTTTAGCTACCGTCGCCAGAGGGTAGAGGGTGGTGGCTGACGTTACTAGGCCCCTCATTCATGGACAAGACTGGCCATGGGAAACACTGGCCGGAAGTGTCAGGTAGGCAAAGTGCCAGGTTGGCAACTTGTCCGACAAGCGCAGCCAACAGACCGGCGGATTACTTAACCAGACCGCGATCGGAAATAATCACAGCCGCGCCAGGGGTTAGCTTTCGCAGCTTTTCGACGACCACCGAGTTATCACCCTTCTTTACGCGTGACAGCAGTTTAGCCACCTTCTGCTTGCGATGACGACGACGACGAAGTTCTCGAGTTCTTTCTGTTCCCATAAATTCCCTGCAAAAATTCCAAAATAGCTTCGACGAACAAATTTGACTTGATGCACCAGCCCGCCGCATTCTGATTCGAGTAAACTCCTGGACATGCTGTTGAATCCGACTCAGTCCATGCGGCGTTGCTGTTGTGGTAGCGTAGTAATCAACGCGTATTCCGTCAATGTCCCGCTCGAAGGCTGCTAACCGCAATCTCCTTCACAGAGTTAGGCCCGCAACCGTCCAGCGTGGCGGTGGTAGAATTGTCCCGCACTAGCCTGGATGCCGCGACGTTCCCCTGAATCCCAAAGAAACCGGTAAATCGTTCGTTTATTAGGCAGTTATAGCATTCTGCTCAATTTGATATCAACCCTACAGTTGACACATGTCAACAACCGATCATAGGATTGCGATCGGATATGCCATGCCTGATCGCCCACGCCATCCCGACAAGCACATCGAGCAAACGCTCCAAATACGCTGAGTCGCGAGGCTGGAAAGTCAGGAAATCCCCAGGCGGATCGGCCCATTGTTGGGGAACAATCTTCTGCCCCAGGCGTAGTAGGGATGGGTGCAAGGCCTCGGTTTTCTGTACTCCCAAGAGTCCTCAAAACCATGCGCGGCACCTTTGTAGCGAAGTAGATGCTTGCGAGTGCAGCCCAGATGAGACGACAAATGACTGAATTTGATTTCACCCTGATCCTGTCAGGTCTCACTGATTTTGATGACGCAATCGTAGATCGGCTTGTCGAAGCCGGTTGTAGCGACGCTACGATTGCACGACGCTACGGCAGGGTTTACATCACTTTCAGCCGCGAAGCCAATTCTTTGGTCGAAGCGGTTGTCAGCGCCATCGGCGACGTCAAGCGTGCCAATGTTGGCGCCAGCGTCATGCGTATTGACTCATGCAATTTGGTGACTCCAGCGGAGATCGGTCGACGGCTTGGTCGTAGTCGCCAGGCGATCGACCAATACATCACCGGCAGTCGCGGACCAGGCGGTTTTCCTGCTCCAGCCTGCAACATTACCGACGGTGCACCATTGTACTATTGGTGCGAGGTCGCCTATTGGGCAGTACGAAACAATCTTCTTAGCCAACAGGCTAACAAGGAAGCCCAAGAACTGGCAACGCTGAATACGATTCTGGAGCTCGAACACCAAAAACAGATCGCACCTGAAATTACGGACGCCCTGCTTAAGAAGTTTCAGGTGTGTGATCCGAGCGCAGTAACGACGACCTGCTAATCCTCAGGCCGCCTGATTTTCCGTGGAAACATCAGCAGGTCTCAGCAGGCGGCGATCTCCCTGGGAACACTACACTCCGGTTGGGGGATATCCCCGGGGACACTGCACTCCGGTGGCTGGCTTGTGCAGCTTGTGTTCCCACCAAGAATCCAAAGCCCTGGCCATACGACGACTCGCGGCCCGAACCGGAGGTCGATGGCGCCGGCTCCGTAACCGCCATTGATGACTGCCCAGACATTGCCGACGGTGAAGGCAGCGTCATAGTCGGTCGGTTCATTACACATCAAGCCGACGATCTAGCCCGCGTCACGGTCGCTCGCCTACCACTCACCGTCGAGGAAATTATCAGCCGCAACGCGCTAGCGTCCGGTTCTCTTGATTTACGTGCCGACCTCGACCAGCTCGCCCGCCGTGGTCTGGTCGATATTGAAGCGCTCGACGGCACCGAGCCACAAAGGGGAGTGGGACTATCAGCGGCGCGCAGAGGTGTAGTGCGTGATAGGCCATACGGGTACCTAGCTGGAAGGGCGTGACGCCTCATTCTTTGATCGGCATTCTCAACTCTTACAGAATTCCCCCCCCTGCCATTTTGCTGTGTTCCCGGAGAATCTTCCCTGTGTCCCCGGAGAATCTTCCCGGCGGTTCGTTGAATCAATCGAGTCAGCATCGACACAATCCGTTTCAAATCAGTTTTACCTCGGCAATATTTAATGGAATCGATTGTGCCGTGCGAAGCCATTGATCGCAAGCCTGTCGATTCGCCCCGCCAAGCGAATTCGCGATCTGAAAGGAGAATGCTACGTACTCAATCGAGAGATTCGATAGACGTCCCGTCGTTGCTGGTCGAAGGTGGGTTCAGCCATCAGGCTGCTTTCGAGTACGAGTACAACTGTCCTGACGAACACTCGTGTTGACCTGGCGGGCGACAAACACGCCGAGTAGCCATGCAAAATCAGCTTCGCGTGCTCCGGTCAAATACGCTGTTGTGCCGCCGTGCGCGGCACAGCGACAAACGGTAAACTTAAAAATACGCTCCAAAGTAACTCGCCATGAGCATGACGACGTGCGTTAGTGCGTGAGCCAGCATCGCTGACTCAAGCCCTTTCTTCCAGTAGAGATAACCTGCAATCAAACCGAAAGCTGAATTGCCGATGATAACAAACACGGTCAAAGCAGGCGTGGGTTCGGGAAACAACATCAAAGCGACGGGCAGATGACCGATACCGAATACCAGCGATGAAATCAGAATCGCGCTGACAACAAAAGCGGGCTTCGGTCTGTCTTGTCCTTGTTGCAGGAGTCGCCACATCGCCCACACGAGCAATGTCATCAACCCCCAACGCAGCAGTAATTCTTCAACGATGCCGCCGTATAGCAGGCGTGTCGGGAGCGGGAGCAATTTGCCAAACTCCCCGATTCGCGCTACAGCTTCGGGCGACAAAAACGGTTTCGCCACCGCAGCGATTAAAACGATGGCAACGCCGCCCGCCAAACCGCCAACGATGCCCGGAATGATTTGCGGCTTGAAGGCTGATACCGAATCGCCGCCACTCGCCACCGCTTCCGCCACTGGCGACGACAAACCGACTTTTGAAGCAAGACCAACTCCGATCAGAACGGTAACTGACAAAATAATCGCCTGTTGAATCAAGCTCAAAAGTTTCAACACCGGAATCGGCGGAATCTCTGTTCCCGCCGGAATCTGCGAAATTGCTAATAGCCCTTCCAAGTCAACCAGTAAAAACGAGAGAATTCCCGCCAAGCCTGCGAACCATAAAATGACAAACAGTCGAGTTTTGAAGCGCATAATAAAAACTAGCTGATGCTAAATTTAGGCCGTATAACGTCAAAAACCACGGGGTTGCGGCCGAACGATTGACCATCAAAAGACTCGCAGCCCGCGACTCCCGTGCATTTTATTGTGCATAGTTTCACCACCACTAACTGATCCCAGACAAGCTGATGACCATCCGAAAAGTAGCCTAAGTTCGCGCCTCCGTGGTCCAAGAATTGGGGACCACTTCACTCACCCTTGACGAGACGCACTGTTGGCCGACTTTTTTGCATCCCATGGTTCGCCGCCTTTCCCCGCAGCCTCGAACTGCCGGGAAGGTTTGCAATCGAAGATCCTAACACGAAGGACACCAAGAGCACGAAGCAAATCAGAGCACAAAACGCTTGATGCCCGCTTTAAGTTTGGTGACATTAAAGTTCATCAGCAGTCCGATCTCTATTTCCGCCAATGTCATATAGGCCAACAATTGGGCCTCATGAATGCCCAACAGTTTCTCTACGCTCTTCAACTCGATAATAAGCTGGTTCTCAACCAGGACGTCAATGCGCTATCCACAGTCGAGCATAACGTCTTTGTATCGCACCGGCTGTGCAAGTTGAAGCTGACAGGCAATTTTTGTCGACTCAATTCATGAGCCAGGCATTGTTCGTAGGCGGACTCGAGCAATTCCAGCCCTAGGTGTCGATGAACCTCAATAGCGCAACCTATTAAGCGGTTGGATAAATCGTCGAATTCCATCTTCATGCTCTTCGTGTCCTTCGTGGTGCCTATCATTTCTCGGCCTGTCGATCACATCAAAAGTGGCGAACGGGGGCCGTAACTGGGCGGCCGCCAAAGAGCTCGGCATTCAGGAAAGTCGCTTTCGGCCGCTCCGGTTCACGGCATGGTTAATTGGCTCCGTCTCGGTCTGAGCGCCAAATCTCGTCGTCCAATTCCCATCCACCTTCCACCCAAGACTCACGATCGAATGCGCCAGGATCGGCAGGGAATACTCTTGATCGTTCGCCCCAACGCCGCACGTCAATATTGTGGCTGCTTGCGGCCATCATTACCAACGCCTCGATTTCTCCGTTTGACCTAAACGAAGGGCCGGCAGCAGCGAAAGAACCCACGAGCACGTAAAGACAATGAACGAAAAAGTCGGCCTGTGGGCATGCCTCATCGGCCAGGCGGAATATCAAATCTGCATTTTCGCTAATTGCGACGCTCATGTCCCATTCTTCATCGGGCCAGCCAGCGATCGGATCACGTCCCCAATCACGTATCTCTTCGTGTGTGGGATTCCACGAATCCATGTGTGTTCTTTTGCCAATTAACGTTGGCGGTAACCCAGCCGCCGCGAGTGACTCTGATATTTGAAAACGCGCCGTCGGCGGCTCGGCGTGAAACGCTTGGTTCGCCTGGTCCTTCGTGAGTGGATCACCCAATACGATTGAATGTAAGACATCGGTTAGTGCTAAGTGCCATGCATGACCGAAAGTCGGTCGACACACATCACGCGATTATTATTGGTCAGGAGGGTCATTGTCTGTCGATTCGTTCATGATCCATCTGATAGGGTACAGCAACGCGGTTACGATGACAAGAATTACGATACCGATTACGCCGGGCATCACGACGATTGGCCCAAGTGAGTCACCGCGAATCGAAAGGGCGATGCCTGCAATAAGCGACGACACGCCAACAAGTGCCAAGGCGATTACGGATCGCGGTGCGAGAGAGTTCGTCCATAGAGCCAAAGAAATGAGGATGGCCAGCGTGAGCCACTGAAGGAGCGCACCGACGACGCCGATCGGTGTTTCACCAATCAGGTCGCGGGCAACATCGATATGGCGTTTTGGCTTTAGCACATGCGTAGATCCGACGGCGGAAAAAGAATTCTGAAGGCGAACGGCAGGGTTCAGCGGGCGGGCGTGATTCAGCAACTATTGCGAAAACGCTCGTTCGCCCGCTCCGTCTGAAGCCCTTTGTTCGTCGCAATTTGCAATTTACATTTGAGGGTCGCCTACCACCAGAATCCCACCCCTTTCAAGGTGTTAGTTCTGTTGAGCAAGCAGTCGAGCGGTACTGACATGGGGCTGAGTGCCTTGGCGTTTGGGGGTAGGTTTCTTTGGTCCCCGTCGATGCTTCTGATACCGACGCAGT